>NZ_JBHVGB010000220.1:0-8458 GCF_042801335.1 Nocardioides sp. NPDC057577
GGTCGAGCCGCCGGAGCCGCTAGGCGGTGGCGTGCCGAGGCCAACCCGCCCACCGTCCGCGCTCGATGGGACCGTGTTGGTCTCGACACCGCTCGCTGGCGCTCGCGGGCTCGACCAGCGGGTCAGTTGTCGTCGGTGCGGCGCTTGAGGTAGCGCTCGAACTCCCGGGCGATCGCGTCGCCACTGGCCTCGGGAAGGTCGGCGGTGTCGCGGGCCTCCTCGAGGGAGCGTACGTAGTCGGAGACGTCCTCGTCCTCCTCGGCGAGGTCGTTGACGCCGCGCTCCCAGGCTCGGGCGTCCTCGGGGAGGTCGCCGAGCGGGATGGAGCACTGCAGAAGGTCCTCGAGCTTGTTGACGATGGCGAGGGTGGCCTTGGGGCAGGGCGGCGCGGCGACGTAGTGGGGGACCGCGGCCCAGTAGGAGACCGCGGGGATGTCGGACTGGATGCAGGCCTCCTGGAGCACACCGACGATGCCGGTCGGACCCTCGTAGGACGGCGAGTCGAGCTTGAGGCGGTCGACGAGGTCGGGCTCGGTGGCGGTGCCGGAGACCGGGATCGGCCGGGTGTGCGGAGCGTCGGCGAGAAGCGCGCCGAGGGTCACCACGAGCTGACCGCCGAGCTCGTCGACGCACTCCAGGATCTCGCCGACGAACTGCTTCCAGCGCATGTTGGGCTCGATGCCACGCACCAGGATGATGTCGCGGTCCAGGTCGGGCGGGGAGCAGACGGCGATCTGGGTGGTGGGCCAGGTGATGGAACGGAAGCCGTTCTCGTCGGTGGCGGTGACCGGCCGGTTGACCTGGTAGTCGTAGAAGTCCTCGGGATCGATCTCGGCCACCACCCGCGCGTGCCAGACGTCCATCAGATGGTCAACCGTGCCGGAGGCGGCGTCGGCCGCGTCGTTCCAGCCCTCGAACGCGGCGATCACCACAGGATCGACCAGGTCGCGGGTCTCTTCGATCTCGATCACACCTCCACCCTAGTCACCGGGACCAGGGAGGCGGCGTCGTTCACCCTGCGTACACCTTCTGAATTCCCACCTGGTGGACTCCCGGTGTCAGGATTCGGAATGAAATGGCATAGCCCGCGCACCTACGCCGTAGCGTGTTTCAGGCAAAGCCGTGCACACCACCGTGCCCGCCCGGGAGAGGAAACAAGAGTGAGTCTGCGCCCTGATGTCACCGAGACCCTGACCGCCACCTTGAAGGAGCGGATCATGGTGCTCGACGGTGCGATGGGCACTGCGATCCAACGTGACCGTCCCGACGAGGCCGGCTATCGCGGCGAGCGGTTCAAGGACTGGCACTCCGACCTGATCGGCAACAACGACCTGCTCAACCTGACCCAGCCGCAGATCATCGAGGACATCCACCGCGAATATCTCGAGGCGGGCGCCGACATCATCGAGACCAACACGTTCAACGCCAACGCGGTCTCGCTGATCGACTACGACCTGGCCGATCTCGCCTACGAGATCAACTTCGAGGCCGCGCGCCTGGCTCGTGCGGCCGCGGACATCTACTCGACCCCCGAGAAGCCGCGCTACGTCGCCGGCGCGCTCGGCCCGACGACGCGTACGGCCTCGATCAGCCCGGATGTGAACGACCCCGGCGCCCGCAACGTCACCTACGAGCAGCTCCGCGATGCCTACGCCGAGGCGACCCGCGCGCTCCTGGAGGGCGGCTCGGACCTGATCTTCATCGAGACCATCTTCGACACCCTCAACGCCAAGGCGGCGATCTTCGCCGTCCAGCAGGTCTTCGAGGAGTACGGCCGCCGCTGGCCGGTCGTGATCTCCGGGACGATCACGGACGCCAGCGGCCGCACCCTGTCGGGGCAGGTCACCGAGGCGTTCTGGGATTCAGTTCGCCACGCCGACCCGCTCCTGGTGGGCCTCAACTGTGCGCTCGGCGCTCAGGAGATGCGCCCCTACATCGCTGAGCTCGCCCGGGTCGCGGACGCCTTCGTCTCCTGCTACCCCAACGCGGGGCTCCCGAACGCCTTCGGCGAGTACGACGAAGGCCCGAGTGACACCGCGGGCCACGTCCACGAGTTCGCCACCGCCGGGTTCGTGAACCTGGTCGGCGGCTGCTGCGGCACCACGCCGGCCCACATCGCCGAGATCGCCAAGCAGGTCGAGGGGGTCGCGCCCCGCGACGTGCCCGAGGTCGAGCCCGCGCTGCGGCTCTCCGGCCTGGAGCCGTTCACCGTGACCGAGGAGAGCCTCTTCGTCAACGTGGGGGAGCGGACCAACATCACCGGGTCGGCGAAGTTCCGCAACCTGATCAAGGCCGGCGACTTCGACACCGCGCTGTCCGTGGCCGCGCAGCAGGTCGAGAACGGCGCACAGGTCATCGACGTCAACATGGACGAAGGCATGATCGACGGGGTCGCGGCGATGACCCGGTTCCTGACACTGGTCGCCTCCGAGCCCGACATCTCACGGGTCCCGATCATGATCGACTCCTCCAAGTGGGAGGTCATCGAGGCCGGCCTCAAGCTCGTCCAGGGCAAGCCGATCGTCAACTCGATCTCGCTCAAGGAGGGCGTGGAGTCCTTCGTCGAGCACGCCGAGCTGTGCAAGCGCTACGGCGCGGCCGCGGTCGTGATGGCCTTCGACGAGGACGGCCAGGCCGACTCCTACGAACGCCGGATCGCGGTGTGCGAGCGGGCCTACCGGATCCTCGTCGACGAGGTCGGCTTCGAGCCCGACGACATCATCTTCGACCCCAACGTGTTCGCGGTGGCGACCGGGATCGAGGAGCACGCGACCTACGGCGCGGACTTCATCGAGGCCGTCCGCTGGATCAAGCAGAACCTCCCCGGGGCGAAGGTCTCCGGCGGCATCTCCAACGTGAGCTTCTCCTTCCGGGGCAACAACCCGGTGCGTGAGGCGATCCACGCGGTCTTCCTCTACCACGCGATCGAGGCGGGCCTGGACATGGGCATCGTCAACGCCGGCGCCCTGGTGCCCTACTCGGAGGTCGACACCGAGCTGCGGGACCGGATCGAGGACGTCGTGCTCAACCGGCGTCCCGACGCCGCCGAGCGGCTGCTGGAGATCGCCTCGAAGTTCAACAAGGACTCACCCGAGGCGGAGGCCAAGGCCGAGGCCTGGCGCGAGCTGCCGGTCGGCGAGCGGATCACCCACGCGCTGGTCAAGGGTCTGGATGCCTACGTCGAGTCCGACACCGAAGAGCTCCGCGCCGAGATCTCGGCTCGCGGTGGCCGCCCGATCGAGGTCATCGAGGGGCCGCTGATGGACGGCATGAACGTCGTCGGCGACCTGTTCGGCGCCGGCAAGATGTTCCTGCCGCAGGTCGTCAAGAGCGCCCGGGTGATGAAGAAGGCGGTCGCCTACCTGATCCCGTTCATCGAGGCCGAGAAGAAGCCGGGCGACGTCGAGACCAAGAACGGCACCATCGTGATGGCTACCGTCAAGGGTGACGTCCACGACATCGGCAAGAACATCGTCGGTGTGGTGCTGCAGTGCAACAACTACGAGGTGATCGACCTCGGTGTGATGGTGCCCGCGCAGAAGATCCTCGACGCCGCCAAGGAGCACGACGCCGACATCATCGGCCTCTCCGGCCTGATCACGCCGTCGCTGGACGAGATGGTCGGCTTCGCCACCGAGATGCAGCGCGTCGGACTCGACCTGCCGCTGCTCATCGGCGGCGCCACGACCTCGCGAGCCCACACCGCGGTCAAGATCGACAAGGCCTACGACGGACCCGTCGTCTGGGTCAAGGACGCCTCCCGCTCGGTGCCGACCGCGGCAGCCCTGCTCGACGCGGGGCGTCGCGAGAAGCTGATGGCTGAGGTCAAGGTCGACTACGACTCGCTCCGCGAGCGCCACGCCGAGCGGCGTGAGCGGGTGTCCCTGACGTACGTCCAGGCGAAGGCCAACAAGCCCGACATCGACTTCTCCAAGCTCCCGGCGGAGCCGGCGCAGCCCGGCGCCCACACGCTGCTGGAGTACCCGATCGCCGAGCTGCGCGACTACATCGACTGGCAGCCGTTCTTCAACGCCTGGGAGATGAAGGGACGCTTCCCCGACATCCTCAACAACCCGGCCACCGGCGAGGCCGCGCGCAAGCTCTACGACGACGCGCAGGAGATGCTCGACCGGATCATCGAGGAGAAGTGGCTCGAGGCACGCGGCGTCTACGGCCTCTTCCCGGCCAACTCGACCGGCGAGGACGTGGTCGTCTACGCCGATGACTCGCGCACCGAGGAGCGCGCGACACTGTTCCAGCTGCGTCAGCAGGGCCAGCACCGCGAGGGCATCTCCAACAAGTCGATGGCCGACTTCGTCGCGCCGGTCGGCGAGGGGGCCGACCACGTCGGCGCCTTCGCGGTGACCGCGGGGATCGGCCTGCCGGAGCGGGTCAAGGCGTTCAAGGACGAGCTCGACGACTACTCCGCGATCATGGTGGAGGCTCTCGCCGACCGCCTCGCCGAGGCGTTCGCGGAGCGGCTCCACCAGCGCGTACGCACCGAGTTCTGGGGCTACGCCGCCGACGAGGGCGGCGACGGAGAGCTGGCCAACGAGGACCTGATCGCGGAGAAGTACTCCGGCATCCGTCCCGCCCCGGGCTACCCGGCCTGTCCCGACCACACCGAGAAGCAGACCATCTGGTCGCTGCTCGACGTGGAGGAGAAGACCGGCATCGAGCTCACCGAGTCGATGGCGATGTGGCCCGGCGCCTCGGTCTCGGGCCTCTACTACGGCCACCCCGACTCGCAGTACTTCGTCGTCGGCCGCATCGGCCAGGACCAGGTCGCCGACTACGCCCGCCGCAAGGGCTGGACGATGGCCGAGGCCGAGCGCTGGCTCTCGCCCAACCTGGGCTACGACCCGGAGGACTGAGCCCGGATCCGATGGTGCGACGCGACGAGGAGTGGGCCCGGGTGCGGTTCGCGCGGGCCCGCGTCGCGCGGCTGGCGACGGTGTCCGCGGACGGAACACCGCGGGTGGTGCCGATCGTGTTCGCGCTGGCCGGTGGCGTACTCATGACTGCTGTCGATCACAAGCCGAAGTCGACGACGCGGCTTCGACGGCTCGACGATATCGCCGCCAACCCGGCGGTCTCGGTGCTGGTCGACGAGTACGACGACGACTGGGACCAGCTGTGGTGGGCGCGCGCCGACGGCGTGGCGAGCGTGCACGAGAGCTACGACCTGGCACCGCTGGTCGCGAAGTACGCCGACTATCGCGAGCGGCCGCCGGCGGGTCCGGTGGTCGCGGTGGAGGTCACTCGCTGGTCGGGCTGGTCGAGCCAGGCCGGCGGCACCTGACCGACGCTGACCAGGTTCCAGAAGGCCGTACGCCGCGTCAGTATCGTGACGAGGTGGTATCCGTCCGGGTGACGGACGAGCACGCCGGCGACCGGCTCGGCCGCGGGATCCAGGCGCAGCGGGACGACATGGGCCCAGGTCTCGGTGGCCGGATACCAGTAGGCGCCGACGCTCGCGCCGTCCCAGGAGGCCAAGGCGGCGTTGGCCTCGGCGACTGCCGGCCTGAGCCGGGCCAGGACCTGCTCGGGAGTCATTCCCGCGCGATCGGCGTGGTCGTAGGCGATGTGGAGGCTGCCGACCGAGGTGATCGTGGCCGTCGGGTCCAGGGGCGGGGGCTCCCAGCCCGACAGCACCGTCCGGCAGCGCAGGCAGTCGTCGTCGCGGCTCCAGTCGACGAACTCGACGTCGTCGACCGTGAGGTCCTCGCCACGGCTGGTGACCAGGACGATGCGTAACCCTTCGGGATCGCGCAGCGGCAGCGGGTTGTGCTCGAGCCCGTCGCGGAAGTGCAGCAGCCCAAAGGTCTCGTTCACCCCGATCCGGTGGATCACGGCGACGCCCAGGCCCTGCAGCCGCGCCTTGGGCGACTCCCGCCGGACCAGGGCCGGATCGACCAGGTCGGCGAGCCACTCGACGAGCTCGTCGTCGAGGAGGCGTTCGGCCTCAGCCTCCAGCACGCGGTCTCCCCGCCATCAACGCGACGGCCGCCGGAACGGTCGCAGGATCTCCCCGCTGGGAGAGGAACCGCGGGAGCGCATCGCCGGCTGGGCCGGGGGCTGCGGCGGGGCGGCCCCGGCCCAGGGGCCGCGTGCGTCCAGGACGGTGGCCCACTGCGACGCGGTCGGACGGAGGCCGGGACGGCCGGCGGCCTGGTCCATGAGCCGGGTGAGCGGACCGACCAGGATGCCGGCCTCGCCGGCGAAGGTCAGGTCCGGCCGGAGGCCGGGGGCAGCGTTGCGGTCGCCGGTGAGCACGCGGGCGATCGTGAGGGCCAGCTTGAAGCGGTCGCTGTCGGCGGTCGGCGGTAGACCGGCGTTGGTGGGGTCCTCCCAGCCGCGGGTGTCGGCGGGCGGCAGCACGCCGTCCTCGCCGGCCGGCCGGATCCCGTCGCAGTCGAGCAGCATCACCCGGGGGACAGGCGAGACCGACCAGGCGATGTTGCGCGGCGAGAGGTCGCCGAGGACGAGGCCCTGCCGGTGCAGCGCGTCCATCACCGCGGCCAGCGCCCGCATCAGCAGCACCCGCTCGTAGATCCCGGGACTGCGTACGTCACCGCTGTCAACGAGCAGACCCAGCTCCGCAAGGGCGGTGGTGGGGCCGAAGCCGGCCAGGAACGGGTCGTGGACCCGTTGCATCAGGAAGCCGGCGGTGCGCAGCCCGTCGAGCACGACCGTGTGCGGCCAGGCGGCGAAATGGTCTACCTGCAGACCCTCGCTCTCGACGAGCCCGCGGATGCGCACCAGCTCCGCCAGGGCACGGCCGTCCACGAGGCCGCGCTCTCGCGTGCGGTAGAGCTTCGCGACCGTCCCGGGGTGGTCGGCCAGCTCGATGATGCGGCCCTGGGAGCCCTGGGCGAGATGGCGTCCCAGGGTCAGGTCGCTGAGCTGGATTTCGTTCACGGAACCTCCGGCCCCAGTCGTAGGTAGGCAGATCGTACGTGGCTGGGCGATCCCGTGCCGAGTCGACGGCTCATCTGGCGGCACCGGGCCGATGACAGGATGGTCCCGGGACCCGGATGGGCGGCGACGAGGGCTGTGGGTGCGGCGTACCGTGGTGTTCACCAGGACCGGCAGCGCGAACGAGAAGAGGACAGGTGCCCCTCAGCAGGATCGAGGAGTCGACCACCCGCCACGAGGGTGGGGTCGAGTTCGGCGGCGGACGGGTCGCGTACGCCCCCGGTGAGGCGACCGTGGCCGACGCCATGGTCCGCCGGCCGAAGCTGCTCCCGGCCACGGCGACCGGTCGCGACGTACGCGATCTCTTCGGCGACGACCACGTGCACGCGGCGCTCGTCGTCGACGACCGCACACTGCTCACGGTCATCGAACCGCACGAGGCCGAGGTGAGTGGGGACGCCCCGGCGAGGACGATGGGCACGCTGGAGGGGCGCACGGTCGTCCCCGGCGCCGATCTCTGGGAGACCTGGACGTGGATGACCCGCAACGGCTGCCGCAGGCTGGCAGTGGTCGAGGACGGGCGCTGTGTAGGGCTCCTCTGCCTCAAGCGCAGCAGCCGGGGCTTCTGCTGTGACCTCGGCATCCGGGCACGGGCCATCGACGGTCATGGCGAGGGCCGCGTCCTACCGACCCCACACCACAGGAGCTGACATGGGAAGAGTGACAGTTGGACGGCCCGTGCTGCGGGTGCGTGACGGCGTGATCTCGCGACGGCCGGACAAGCTGGCCGCCGAAGAGCCGATGGAGATCAGGGTCAACGGCCGGCCGCTGACCGTCACGATGCGCACTCCCGGCGGCGACTTCGACCTGGCCGTCGGCTTCCTGGTCAGCGAGGGCGTCGTGCACTCGGCCGACGACGTCGCGAGCGTCCGCTACTGCGCCGGCGCGACCGCCGACGACGGCAACACCTACAACGTGGTCGACGTCGGCCTGGCCGCGCACGTCCCGCCGCCCGACGCCTCGCTGGAGCGCAGCTTCTACACGACCTCCTCGTGCGGCCTGTGCGGGAAGGCGTCGCTCGAGGCGGTGCGTACGTCCTCGGCCTGGTCGGTCGCCGAGGACACCCTGCGGGTCACCCCCGAGCTCTTGGCGGTCCTGCCCGAGCGGCTGCGGGAGGCACAGCGCGTCTTCGACAGCACCGGCGGCCTGCACGCTGCCGGGCTCTTCGACGCCGAGGGCAACCTGCTCTGCGTACGTGAGGACGTCGGCCGTCACAACGCCGTCGACAAGGTGATCGGGCACGCGCTGCGCGAGGGCCTGGTGCCGTTGCGCAACAGCATGCTGATGGTGAGCGGCCGCGCCTCCTTCGAGCTCGTCCAGAAGGCCGTGATGGCCGGCATCCCGCTGCTCGCCGCGGTCTCGGCCCCCTCCTCGCTCGCCGTCGATCTGGCCGACGACAACGGCCTCACCCTGGTCGGGTTCCTGCGCGGCTCCTCGATGAACATCTACGCAGGCACCGACCGGATCGAGCCCGTTCCCG
>NZ_JBHVGB010000221.1:0-8467 GCF_042801335.1 Nocardioides sp. NPDC057577
CATAGATCGCGACCGAGCCGATCCCGGCGTCCTTGCACGCACGGATCACTCGCACGGCGATCTCACCGCGGTTGGCGATCAAGACCTTTGTCAGTGGCTTGCTCAACGAGAACTCCTCCATCGGTGAATGCATGGACATGCTAGGGGAGGCCATCTCGCCCAGACGCCAGCAGCCCGTCGTAACGATTGTCACACCTCGGTGAGCTGAGCGAGCGAGGAGGTTACTCGGCGGTACACGGCGTCGTCGACGAGCACGCCCGCATGCCGCAGCGCCAGCACAGCCGCTCCGGCCAGGCCGTCGGTGGCGACCACCGCCCCGGGAGCGACCCGTGCGGCGAAGTCGGGCTGCCGGGCCAGAACGCTCCCGGCCGCGACCAACGGCCCCTCGACATCAGGCGTACGCACCGCCGCCAGCGTCTCCCGCAGCCCCACGGCCGCCTGGTCGAGGATGCCCGCGGCGACCTCGTCGCCGGCTCCGGCCGCGGTGAAGACGAGCGAGGCGAAGTCGGCCAGCCGCAGGGGCGGCATCGCGTAGAGCGCCGCCGTCGCCGCCACCAGGGTCCCGGTCCGTCCGCCTTGTGGCCGCTCGTCCCGGATGGTGCCGAGCCGGTCCAGCAGCAGGTCGGTCAGCAGCGTCGCGGCGCCCCGCCCGTCGAGCGGCGCGAGCCCGGCACGTACGACCTCCCGGCCCAGCCAGAAACCCGAGCCGACGTCCCCGATCAGCCAACCCAGCCCGTCCGAGATCCCGGCCAGCCGGCCGTCCTCGACCCGCACCGCCGACGCCCCCGTGCCAGAGAGCAGCACATAGCCATCAGGCGCCGCCGTCCCCGAGAAGTACGCCGCCAGCACATCGAAGTCGAAGACCGGCTCGACCGCGACCAGGTCGGAGAGTGCGGCCACGATCGCGGTCCGATGGCCGGAGTCGCCCGCCCCCGCCACCGCCAGAGCCGCACCGGCGAGCCGGCCGGTGTTCGCGGAGGTCACGGCCTGGGTGACCGCAGCCCTGATCGCCGTCGTGGCAGCGTCGATTCCGGCGGAGGTCGGGTTGCCGCTGCCGGCCTTCCCGATGCCTCCGCAACGTCCGTCGGAGGAGACCACGACGGCGCGAGTGCTGGTGCCTCCCGCGTCGAGTCCCAGATAGTTGTGAGTCATTGACACCGTTTCGTAACAGAAAACCATTGCCAGGCGTACTCTCTCCAAATAGTTTTCGTGCGCAGGGCTCGGCATACGGTCGCGGCCCGAGTTTGCAAAGTGGGTGGACTAATTGACCAGTGACGTGTTCGCGACCTTCGATGAGCAGGTTCGCACACGCCTGTCCGAGCTGCAGTCCGTGGCCCAGTCCGGCGGCCTCGACAAGGCGGTCGAGGCGATGGTCGGCAGCATCCGCAACGGCGGTGTGCTGCAGGCCTTCGGCACCGGTCACTCCCAGGCGTTCGCGATGGAGATCGCCGGGCGCGCCGGTGGCCTGATCCCCACCCACGCCATCGCTCTGCGCGACACGGTCCTCAAGGGCGACCGGCCCGCGAGCGACCTCAAGGGCGGCCTCCTCGAGCGTGACACCAACATCGCCAACGAGCTCTGGGAGCTCCACGAGTTCCACCCCGAGGACGTCTTCCTCATCGCGTCCAACTCCGGTGTCAACGGCTCCATCGTCGGCATCGCGCTGCGCGCGAAGGAGGAGGGCCACACGGTGATCGCGGTGACCAGCCTCGAGCACACCAACGCGGTCACCCCCAAGCACCCGAGCGGTAAGCGCCTGGCCGAGATCGCCGACGTGGTGATCGACAACCTGGCCCCGTTCGGCGACGCCACGGTCCCGCTCGCCGACGCCGACGGCGTCGCCGCCGGTGCCGTCTCCTCCATCACGGCGGCCTACATCGCCCAGCTCCTGACCCTCGCCACCGCCGCGAGGATCCAGGAGGCAGGCGAGACCCCGCCCCTCTATCTCTCCGCCAATATCCCGGGTGGCGATGAGCACAACGATGCGTTGAAGGCTCGCTACGGCGAGCGCATCGGAAGCATGGCCTGAACACCCGTAATGAAGAAGTAACGAGGAACCCACCCGAAAGAAGGCAGCACGATGTCCCAGCAGCTTCACCGGCTCGACCGCCGGACCCTTCTGCGCGGCACCCTCGCCGGCGCGGCGCTCGTGTCGTTCTCCGGAGCGCTCGCCGCGTGTGGCGCGCCCGGTAGCGACAGTGACAACTCCGGCGGCGGCACCAAGTCCGACACCAACCCGTTCGGGATGCCCAAGGACGGCACCGTCGACGCGGTCATCTTCGACGGCGGCTACGGCTACGACTACGTCGAGTTCGCCGCCGGCATCGTCGGCAAGGAGTTCGCGGACGCCGACCTCAAGGTCAGCGCCACGACCAAGATCGCCACGGAGCTGCAGCCGCGCTTCGTCGGTGGCACGCCCCCGGACCTGATCGACAACTCGGGTGCGGATCTGATCGGTTTCAGCTCGATCGCCGCCCAGCTCGAGGAGCTCGACGACGTCTTCGCGGCCGACAGCTACGAGGGTGTCAAGATCGAGGACACCCTCTACCCGAACGTGAAGGTGCCCGGCACCTACAGCGACCGGTTCGTGGCGATCAACTACGTCATGACCCTCTACGGCGTGTGGTACTCCGCCTCGCTGTTCGAGGAGAACGGCTGGACCGCGCCGAAGACCTGGGACGAGGCGCTCGAGCTCGGTGCCAAGGCCAAGGCCAAGAAGAAGTACCTCTGGACCTGGGGCAAGGAGGCGGCGACCTACTACCGCACCCTGGTCATCGACTCGGCGGCCAAGGAGGGCGGCGACGAGGTGCGCCTCGGTCTCGAGAACCTCGAGAAGGGCATCTGGTCCCACCAGGTCATCCAGGACATCCTCGGCAAGCTCGGTGAGATGGTCAGCCAGGACATGTTCATCCCGGGCGGCGCCGGCACCCAGTTCACCGCCGCGCAGGCCAAGTGGTCCAACGACCAGCAGGCGCTCCTCTACCCCAGCGGTGGCTGGATCGAGAACGAGATGAAGGACGCCACCAAGGCAGGCTTCGAGATGACCGGCATCCCGGAGTTCGTGCTCAGCGACAGCCCGGCACTGCCGTACGAGGCCGTCCGCGCCGCGGCCGGCGAGGCGTTCATCGTCCCGAGCAAGGCGAAGAACCCCGCCGGCGGCAAGGAGATCCTCCGCGCCATGCTGTCGAAGGAGGCCGCGACCAACTTCGCCAAGACGAAGCTTGCGCCGACCATCGTCAAGGACACCATCCCTGCCGACGGGTTCGGCTCCGCGGCGCTGAAGTCGCAGAGCGCGATGCTCGACGCCGCCGGTGAGAACACCTTCAACTTCCAGTTCTACGACTACTACGGCACCAACGCCGACGAGCTCGTCGTGTGGAACTCGTTCCTCTCCGGTGACCTCGACGTCAAGGGCCTGACCAAGGCCGTCCAGGGCATCTTCGACAAGGTCGCCGACGACTCATCGATCGAGAAGCTCAAGGTTTCCTGACACCATGCCAGACCCATCCACCACGATGGCCGTGACGGCCGGCGGCCCCTCCGAGGAGAATCCTTGGGGGGCCGCCCCCGGCCGGCGCCGCCGCAAGCTCACCCTCGACCGGGCACTGTTCATGACGGTCTTCCTCGGCCTCCCGGTCGCGGTCTTCGTCATCTTCGTCGTGGTCCCGATCGGGCAGGCCCTCTTCTACTCGCTGACCGACTGGACCGGCTTCTCGCCGGTGATGAACTTCGTCGGCCTGGACAACTACGCCAAGCTGCTCGACGACGAGACCTTCCTCAAGGCGCTGCGCAACAACATCCTGCTCACCCTCGTGGTGCCGCTGGTGACTCTGGTCGCGGCACTGGCGATCGCGGTGGTCGTGACCACCGCCGGTCCCAGCACCGGGCAGGTCCGCGGACTTAACGGGTCCGGCTTCTACCGGGTCGTCTCGTTCTTCCCCTACGCCGTCCCGGCCGTCGTCATCGGCCTCCTCTGGGCGCAGGTCTACGACCCTGCCGCCGGCCTGCTCAACGGCATGCTCACCGGCATCGGCCTCGACGGGTTCAAGGACTACGCCTGGCTCGGGGAGGTGCGTGCGGCGATGCCGGCCTCGATGTTCGTGATCATCTGGGCGAGCATCGGCTTCTACACGGTGCTCTTCGTGGCCGCCATCAAGGGCGTACCCGCGGAGATCTACGAGGCCGCCCGCATCGACGGCGCCGGCCGCTTCCGCACGGCCATCTCGATCACGCTCCCCTCGATCCGCGACAACGTGCAGACGGCCTACATCTACCTGGGGATCCTCACCCTCGATGCGTACGTCTTCATGGCGGCCCTCGCCCCCGGCGGCGGCCCTGCCAACAGCACGCTGACGATGAGCCAGCACCTGATGAACACCGCTTTCAAGAAGAGCCAGTTCGGCTACGCCACCTCGATGGGCGTGGTGCTCGCCCTGGTCACGCTGCTCTTCGCCGCCCTGGTCTTCGTCGTCTTCCACTTCGCTGGCGGACGGGACAAGAAGGGAGAGGTAGGCCGATGAGCGCCGTCACTCTCGACAAGCCGGTCGCCACCCACTCCGACGGGCAGCGACGCACCCCCGGCGACGCACTGGTCGCCGGCACCTCGCACACGATGCTGATCATCTGGTCGGTGATCGTCATCGTGCCGTTCTGCTGGGTGGTGCTCTCCTCGTTCAAGACGTCGAAGGAGATCCTGTCCTCGCCGTTCTCGCTGCCCGCGGAGTGGAGCTTCGACAACTACGCCAGCGCCTGGACCAAGGCCGGCATCGGGACCTACTTCTTCAACACGGTCATCGTCGTCGGCACCGCACTGGTGCTGGTGATGCTGCTGGGGGCGATGTGCGCCTACGTGCTGGCCCGGTTCGAGTTCTTCGGCCGCAGGGTCATCTACTACACGATGCTCGCGGGGCTGACGTTCCCGGTCTTCCTGGTCATCGTGCCGCTGTTCTTCGTGCTCCAGGGCTTCGGGCTGCTCAACACGCTGCCCGGGCTGATCCTGACCTACGTCGCCTATGCGCTGCCGTTCACCGTCTTCTTCCTCTACGCCTTCTTCAAGACGCTGCCCGACGACGTCTACGAGGCGGCGATGATGGACGGTGCTGGCGAGTGGCGCACGTTCTTCCAGATCATGCTGCCGATGGCCGCACCCGGGATGGCCGGGGTGGCGATCTTCAACTTCCTGGGGCTGTGGAACCAGTTCCTGCTCCCGGTGGCGCTCAACACCGACCGGGACAACTACGTGCTCACCCAGGGGATGGCCTCGTTCTCGTCCCAGGCTGGCTACAACGTCGACTTCGGCGCGCTCTTCGCCGGGGTGGTGCTGACCGTGCTTCCGGTGCTGGTCGTCTACCTGATCTTCCAGCGGAGGATCGCGGGAACGGTCTCGACGGGCACGTTCCGCTGACCCTGATCTGATTCGGATGTGACGCGGATCTCGCGCCCTAGGTTAATAAGCGCTAACCTAGGGCGCGTGACCGCCTTTCTCCAGCCCGAGCACGAAGAGTTGCGTGCTGTCGTCCGTGACTTCGCCCAGAAGGAGATCGCGCCCCATGCCTCGCAGTGGGACCGCGACCATCACTTCCCCGTCGATGTGGTCCACAAGATGGGTGAGCTGGGCCTGTTCGGCCTGACCGCCCCCGAGGCGTACGGCGGGGGTGAGGGTGACCTCGTCGCGCTCTGCGTCGCGATCGAGGAGCTCGGCCGCGTCGACCAGTCGATCGGGATCACGCTCGAGGCCGCCGTCGGCCTGGGCATCAACCCGATCCTCACCTACGGCACCGACGAGCAGAAGGAGCGCTGGCTCCCCGACCTCGTGGCGGGCAAGAAGCTCGCCGGGTTCGGGCTGACCGAGCCGGGTGCCGGCTCGGATGCCGGCGCGACCGCGACCAAGGCCGTCCTCGACGGCGACGAGTGGGTCGTCGACGGCTCGAAGCAGTTCATCACCAACTCCGGCTCCTCGATCACCTCGGTGGTGACCGTGACCGCCCGCACCGGCGAGCGCGCCGGCGGCAAGCCCGAGATCAGCACCATCATGATCCCCTCGGGCACGCCCGGGTTCACGGCGGAGAAGGCGTACGACAAGCTCGGCTGGCACGCCTCCGACACCCACCCGCTCTCCTTCGACGGCGCCCGGGTGCCGGCCGACCACCTCCTCGGCGAGCGCGGCCGTGGCTACGCCCAGTTCCTGGCCACCCTCGACGACGGCCGGGTCGCGATCGCCGCGCTCGCGGTCGGCTGCATCCAGGCCTGCCTCGACATGGCGCTCGAGTACGCGGGGGAGCGACAGACCTTCGGCGGCCCGATCGGCCGCAAGCAGGGCGTCGCCTTCCAGATCGCCGA
Organism: Nocardioides sp. NPDC057577; assembly: GCF_042801335.1. Taxonomy (NCBI): domain Bacteria; kingdom Bacillati; phylum Actinomycetota; class Actinomycetes; order Propionibacteriales; family Nocardioidaceae; genus Nocardioides; species Nocardioides sp. NPDC057577. The sequence continues at coordinate 6,340 of NZ_JBHVGB010000221.1, forward strand.
CCTCGAGGTCATGCTGCGGGCCTCGCGCCTGCTGACGTACGAGGCCGCGGCCATGAAGTCCGGGCTCGACTCGGGTGCCGTGACGATGAAGGAGTTCAAGCAGGCGGCCGCGGCCGCCAAGCTGTACGCCACCGAGTCGGCCGTCACCGCGACCCGCATCGCCACCCAGGTCTTCGGCGGCTACGGGTTCATGGAGGAGTACCCGGTGGCCCGTTTCTACCGCGACGCGAAGATCCTGGAGATCGGCGAGGGCACCTCCGAGGTGCAGCGCATGCTGATCGCGAGAGGTCTCGGTCTTCCTGTGGAGTAGGGCCCGTCGAATAGGCGCGAATCCTACGGCACGCTGAACGAAACCCGCGAAGTAATCAAGAGCCATCTCACCATTGACCGTTTACTCTGGCCACATGGTGTTCGGGGGACAGCTGCTGGGACGGCTGCGTCGCACCCGCGTCTTCGGTGAAGCGGTCCGCTTCATGATGGTCGGCGGAATCGCGACAGCAGTCGCCTTCGTGCTGTTCAACGGACTGGTCCACGGCTTCTTCCTGGGTGCGGGGCCGATGAACGGTCAGCCGATCCCGGCCTACATCATCGCCAACACGGTCGGCATGCTGATCAGCTACGACCTGAGCCGCCGCTGGACGTTCCGGCACCGTGTCTCCGACCACCCCGACGGCGGGTTCACGGCCTACGTCGTGATCAACGCGGTCACGATGGTGCTGCCGGTCGCCTGCCTGTACGTCACCCGCACCGTGATCGGCTGGGACAGCGCCATCGCCGACAACCTCTCGGCCAACGTGGTCGGCGTGCTGATGGGCCAGGTCGCCCGGTTCTTCCTGTTCCGGAAGTTCGTCTTCGGCCGCCCGATCCGCTACACGCAGGTCTACGGCAGCGTCGAGGAGGAGGCGGCAGCGCTCAGGGCTGCCGAGGGGCCGCTCGTGGTGGCCCCGGAGCCTCGCGAACGGGTCAGCGGTTCCACAGATCGGGCCAGACGTGACCGAGCCGGCTGAGCAGGTCGCGTAGCAGCGGCAGGCTCAACCCGACCACGTTGTGGTGGTCGCCCTCGATCCCGGTCACGAACGCTCCGCCGAGCCCGTCGATCGTGAACGCACCGGCGACGTGCAGCGGCTCGCCGGTCGCGACGTACGCAGCGATCTCCTCGTCGCTCACATCGGCGAAGTGCACCGTCGTGGCAGCTGTCTGCGACACCTGCTGACCGGTCGCGGTGTCGATCAGCGCGTGCCCGGAGACGAGTACGCCGCTGCGCCCCCGCATCTCCCGCCAGCGCTGGGTCGCCTCCTCGGGATCGTGCGGCTTGCCCAACGGCTTCCCGTCCAGCTCGAGGACGCTGTCGCACCCCAGCACGAGCGCTCCCTCGGGCACCTCGGGTCGGCCGGCGACCGCGTCCCTCTTGAGCTCGGCGAGCCCGAGCGCCAGCTCTGTCGGCGGCAGCCCGACGAGCCTGCTCTCGTCGACACCGGAAACGATCACCACAGGCTCGACACCTGCGCTGCGCAGCGTCTGCAGCCGGGCGGGGGACTTGGAGGCAAGGACCAGCGTGGTCATGGCTCAACCCTAGGGGTAGCGGTCCTTTACCCCGGAGTCCGTCCCGACTAGGTTTCGCACATCCAACCCATCTCAATGAGGAGAAATCCGAAGTGACGGATTACCCGCCGCCCCCGCCCCAGCAGCCGTACGGTGCTGGCCCCGTGGGCGAAGTTACGCTGAGCCAGCCGCTCCGCGGCGCGTCGCCCCGCGACGCCATCGTGCGCTTCTTCAAGAAGTACGCCTCCTTCGAGGGCCGCGCCAGCCGGTCCGAGTTCTGGTGGCCCTGGGGTGCTGCTGTGGTCGTCAACATGGCGATCAACCTGCTCCTCGGCGCCGACTCGACCGCCGGCTCCATCATCGGCGGCATCTTCGCGCTCGCCATCCTGGTCCCGTCCCTCGCGGTCGGCGCGCGACGCCTGCACGACACCGGCCGCTCCGGCTGGTGGCAGCTGCTCTGGCTCCTCCCGTGCATCGGCTGGATCGCGCTGATCGTCTTCTGGGTCCTCCCGGAGAAGCCCGAGGGCGACAAGTACAACGTCGCCTGACCGGCGGCTAACCACGAGCGACGATCAGTCCCTAGACT
>NZ_JBHVGB010000222.1:0-8384 GCF_042801335.1 Nocardioides sp. NPDC057577
GTCAAGGACCGCGAAGCGGCCGGCGAAGCCGGCGGCCGCAGGCCGTCCTTTACTCCGGGGTCCGGCGAGAACACCCTCCGTAACGGGTCGGCGGCCACCAGCCCATGCGAAACCGCACCCCGCGAAAGCCGCCCCTCACCAACCCACCTACCGATTCATCTCCACGATCGCATCCAGCACCCGCCGTACGACCGGACTGACAGACCCCCGAGCCCAGATCGCATGGAGCTCGACCGGCCGCTCGGGGTCCTTGTCGAGACGGGTGTCGCCGCCGCCGTGCTCGATGGGGCGGAAGACGACACCTTCGACGTGCAGCGAGCTGGCCGAGACCGGGACGAAGCCGACGCCACGCTCGGCGGAGACCAGGAGCATGGCGGTGAGGACCTGGTGCACGCGCTGCTCGATGCGGGGGTGGGCGTTGGCCAGGAAGCGTACGGAGAGCTCGTGGAAGTAGCGGGACTGCTGGGGGTGGTAGCCGATGACGGGCTGGCCCTCGAAGTCCTCCGGCGTCAGCGGTCGGTCGATCTCGGCCAGGGGGTGGCCCTGCGGGAGCACGGCCATCAGCGGCTCCCGGGAGATGACCCTCGAGGAGAGCAGCTCGGTGTCGAAGGGCGGGCGGGCCAGGCCGATGTCGATCTCGCCGTGGCGGATGCCGTCGACCTGCGCCAGGGTGACCCGCTCGGAGAGCCGCACCTCGACATCCGGGAGCTCGACGGTGAGGCGGCGCAGCAGGGGCCCCAGGATCGAGATCGCCGAGACCGCGGTGAAGCCGAGCCGGACCATGCCGGCCGCACCCGCATCCACCCGACGGGCCAGGTCGCCGGCGCTCTCGACCAGGTTGAGCATCCGGTACGCCTCGTCGAGGAAAGCCGCTCCCGCACCCGTCAGAGCGACCCGGCGATTGTCCCGCTCGAGCAGCTGCGCGCCGACGGCTTTCTCCAGCTTCTGGATCTGTCGTGACAGCGGCGGCTGCGTCATCCGCAGCCGCTCGGCGGCCCTGCCGAAGTGAAGCTCCTCGGCGACCGCTACGAAAGAGCGCACCTGGTCGAGCGTGATCATCGGGCCAGAGTAGACCACGATGCACCAGGTGGAACACTCTATGCCGAAACGGGCTTGGACCGGTATCGCTAAGACTCTTAGTGTCGGTGGTCACACGACGTCGGGCCATCCCCTGCCACCACCAGCCCGGCCACCAGGACCTAGGAGCAACGATGCGTACGACCACCCACCTTCTCGCCGCGACGGCCGGCGTCGCGGCCCTGGCCCTCTCCGCCTGCGGAGTCTCCAACACCACCGGAGGCAGCGGGGACGGCGAGGAGTATCCCGCGGGCAACGTCGAGATGTACGTCGGTGCCTCGGCGGGCGGCTCCAGCGACCTGATCAGCCGCGCGGTCTCCAAGGGCCTCTCCGACGAGCTCGGCGCCTCGTTCCCGGTGATCAACCTGGAGGGCGCCAACGGTGCGCTCGCCGCCAACAAGGTCGCCAAGGCCAAGGCCGACGGTCAGACCATCGCCATCCAGAACGCCTCCCTGTTCGCGATCACGCCGCTGGCGGTCAGCGCGGACGAGGCCACCGACCTCGGCGACTTCGACGTCGTCCAGGGTGTCTCCCGTGACGACTACGTCATGGTCACCGGCCCGAAGAGCGGCTTCAAGACGCTCGACGACATCAAGGCCGCGAAGAAGAAGGTCACCTACGGCACCACCGGCGTCGGCACCGGTGCCCAGCTCTCCTGCGGCCTGACGTACGGCTCGGCCGGCGTCGAGGCCGAGGCCGTTCCGTTCGACGGCGGCGCCCCGGCACTGACCGCGGTGCTCGGCAACCAGGTCGACACCGCCTGCATCCAGGTCGGCGAGGCGATCGAGAACATCGAGTCCGGCAAGCTGACCCCGCTGAGCGTCTTCGGTCCCGAGCGGGTCGACTTCCTGCCGGACGTCCCGACCGCCAAGGAGCAGGGCCTCGACGTCGAGGTCGCGCAGTACCGCTTCATGACCGTCCCGAAGGGCACCCCGGACAACGTCAAGGACGCCATCGCCGACGCGATGCAGGCGACGTTCAAGACCGAGGAGTACCAGGCCTTCAACAAGCAGAACAGCCTCACCCCGATGGAGATCTCGGGCGACGAGGTGGTGACCCAGCTCGAGGAGGACAAGAAGCGGTTCGCCGACCTGGTCGAGCAGTACGGTCTCAACCTCGGCGCGAGCTGACCCTCCCCACACGACGAAAGCAAGACGATGAGCGACGAACGCACCCCAACTCCTGACCAGGACATCCTGGCCGAGATCCAGGCCGAGGTGGCCCATGAGCTGGAGGAGGAACGACCTCCTTCGGGCGGACCGGTCTACCAGTTGGTGGGTGCGCTCGTCGTTCTCGTCGTCGGCATCGGCGGCGCGGTGCTCTCCTACGGCTACGGCCTGGGTACGCTGCGCCAGCCCGGTGCCGGGATGTGGCCGTTCATCGTCAGCATCGCCATCACCGCGATGGCCGCAGCGCTGCTCGTCGTCGGCCGCGGGCTGACCGACAGCGAGAAGTTCACCCGCTCCAGCGTGCTTCCCGCCGTCGGCCTGGTCACCTTCATCGGGCTGGCCCTGATGATGCCGGTGATCGGCTTCGAGATCCCGTCGCTGCTGCTGTGCGTCGTCTGGCTGAGGTTCCTCGGCGGCGAGTCGTGGCGCAGCACGATCATCACGTCGGTCCTCACGGTCGCCGCCTTCTACTTCCTGTTCCTCTACGGGCTGCGCATCCCGCTGCCCCACCTGTTCTGAGCGGAGCCCCCCAGTGGACGTCAACGCATTCCTCGACGGCTTCGGGCTCGTCACCGAACCGCAGAACCTGCTCTACTGCCTGATCGGCGTGCTGATCGGCATGCTGATCGGCGTACTCCCCGGCCTCGGGCCGGCGGCCACGATCGCCATCCTGCTGCCGATCACCTACAGCATCGATCCGGTCTCCGCGATCATCATGCTGGCCGGCATCTACTACGGCGCCCAGTACGGCGGCACGATCACCTCGGTGCTGCTCCGGCTGCCGGGTGAGGCCTCATCGGTCGTCACCGTCTTCGACGGCTTCGCCCTCGCCAAGCAGGGCAAGGCCGGCACCGCCCTCGGCATCGCCGCGATCGGCTCCTTCGTCGGAGCGACCGTCTCCATCCTCGGCCTGACCCTGGTGGCCCCGGTGATCGCCGGGTGGGCGCTCAACTTCGGTGACCCGGAGTACGCAGCCCTGGCCCTGCTGGGCGTCCTGCTGGTCGCCACGATCGGCAACGGCAACAAGCTCAAGGCGATGATCGCCGCCGCGCTCGGCCTCCTGCTGGCCACCGTGGGCCGCGACAGCTTCACCGGCGCCGAGCGGTTCACCTTCGGCAGCCTGCAGCTGACCGAGGGTATCGACTTCGTGGTCGTCGCGATGGGTCTCTTCGGCGTCGGCGAGATCCTCTACAACCTCGAGGAGCGCCACGGGAAGCCGCACGTACCCGCCGCCGTGGCCAACATCTGGCCCTCCCGCAAGGACCTCAAGCAGTCCTCCGGCGCGATCGGCCGCGGCTCGGTGATCGGCTTCGTCCTCGGCGTGCTGCCCGGCGGTGGCGCGGTGATGTCCTCCCTGGCCGCGTACGCCACGGAGAAGCGCATCGCTAAGAACCCCGAGCGCTTCGGACGCGGTGCCATCGAGGGCGTCGCGGCTCCCGAGACCGCCAACAACGCCGCCGCGACCTCCTCGTTCATCCCGCTGCTGACCCTCGGCATCCCGGCCAACGCGTCGATGGCGATGCTCTTCGGCGCCCTGCTCATCCTCGGCATCTCGCCCGGTCCGCAGCTCGTCGAGGAGCGCCCCGACCTGTTCTGGGGCGTCATCAACTCGATGTACATCGGCAACCTGATCCTGCTGGTCCTGAGCATCCCGCTGGTCGGCATCTTCGTACGCATCCTGCGGGTGCGCCCGGCGATCCTGGCCCCGATCACCGCGCTGATCACGATCCTGGGCGTCTACACGATCAACAACTCCACCTTCGACATCTTCGTGATGATCGTCTTCGGCCTGATCGGCTACCTGATGAAGAAGGTGGGCTTCGAGCCCGGCCCGATGGTGCTCGCCTTCGTCCTGGGCTCGATCGTGGAGGACGGGGTACGCCGCTCGATGCTGATCTTCGACGGGGACCCGACCGGGTTCTTCACCCGCCCGATCTCGGGCACCATCCTGGCTGCCTTCGTCCTGGTCGCCCTCTGGCCCGCCGCCAAGGCGCTCCTGGGCCGGCGCAAGACCGCCACCGTCGCCGCGGCCCCGGCCGAGCGCGACGACGTCGACACCCCGACCCGCTGAGCCCGACCCGCTGAGAGAGGCACACACCAATGACCATCCTGATCGGCTACGTACCCACACCGGTAGGTGAGGCGGCCCTCGAGGCCGGCCTGGCCGAGGCGGCGGCCCGCGGCGACGACGTCGTCGTCGTCAACAGCCCGCGCCGCGGCGCCACCGTGGACACCGACCTCGTCGACGAGGCCGCGGCCGCGAAGCTCGTCGCCCGCGCCGCCGAGGCCGGGGTGAGCGCTCGCGTCGACCACACCACGCACGGCGCCGACGTCGTGGAGACGTTCGACGGTCTGGTCGCCTCGACCGGCGCCCGGCTGATCGTGATCGGGCTGCGCCGCCGCTCGCCGGTCGGCAAGGCGCTGCTGGGCAGCGACGCCCAGCGCATCCTGCTCGACGCCGGTGTGCCCGTCCTCGCCGTGAAGCCGACCGCATGAGCGAGCGCAGCCGGATCTCGAAGGTCGTCGTCACCCCGGTCGCGTTCGCCGACCCGCCGCTGCTCAACGTGGTCGGCGTCCATCAGCCGTGGGCGCTGCGCGCGATCGTCGAGCTGCACACCGACACCGGCCTGGTCGGTCTCGGGGAGACGTACGCGGACGAGACCCACCTCGCCCGCCTCGACGCCGTCGCCGCCGCCCTGCCCGGACGGGACCCCTACGACACCCACGGCCTGCGCCGGCTCGTCGTCGACGTGCTCGGCAAGGAGACCGGCGGGGCGGGTGCCTCCTTCGGCGGCATGCTCGACGTCTCCTCCGCGGTCGACACGGTCTACTCCCCCTTCGAGGTCGCCTGCCTCGACCTGGTCGCCCGCGAGGCGGGCCGACCGGTGAGCGACCTGCTCGGCGGCGCGGTGCGCGACCGGGTGCCGTTCAGCGGCTACATGTTCTACAAATGGGCCGGCCACCCCGGTCAGCCGGACGACGAGTGGGGCGAGGCGCTGAACCCCGAGCAGATCGTCGCGCAGGCGAAGCGCCTGGTCGACGGCTGGGGCTTCGGCTCGCTCAAGCTGAAGGGCGGGGTGTTCCACCCCGACGAGGAGTGCGCCGCGATCGAGGCGCTCCGCGAGGCCTTCCCCGAGCTGCCGTTGCGGCTCGACCCCAACGGCGCCTGGACGCCGGAGACCTCGGTCAAGGTCGCCGAGCGGCTGGCCGGCGTCGTGGAGTATCTCGAGGACCCCACCCCCGGGATCGAGGGGATGGCGCAGGTCTCGGCCCGCACCGACGTACCTCTGGCCACCAACATGTGCGTGATCGCCTTCGAGCACCTCAAGCCGGCGATCGCGGCGGACGCGGTCCAGATCGTGCTCTCCGACCACCACCTGTGGGGTGGACTGCGCCAATCGGCGCTCTTGGGCGGCATCACCGACACCTTCGGGCTGGGCCTGTCGATGCACAGCAACTCCCACCTCGGCGTCTCCCTGGCCGCGATGGTCCACCTGGCCGCCGCGACCCCCAACCTGACCTACGCCTGCGACACCCACTACCCGTGGAAGACCCAGGAAGTCGTACGCTCCGGGGTGCTCGACTTCGAGGACGGTGCGGTCGCGGTGCCGACCGGCCCCGGCCTCGGTGTGGAGCTCGATCGTGACCTGCTCGGCGAGCTCCACGAGCAGTACCTGAGGTGCGGCGTTCGCCGCAGGGAGGACACTGTCTACATGCGCTCGATCGACCCGGACTTCACGCCCAACACGTCACGCTGGTGACCGACTCGGGAAGGACCGGCACCGTCCCGGTCGTCGGATACGCCTACCCCTGGGACGTGATCGGCGATCCCGCCTTCGTCGATCGCGCCCAGGGTCTCGGCGTCTCGAAGGTCGCGCTCGCCGCGGCGTACCACACCGCTCGCGCCGCGACCCCGCTCCATCCCCGCCACCGGATCGTCGAGGCCCGCAGCGCGGCGCTCTACCGTCCGGTGCGCCCCGAGGCCTGGGACGGCGCTCGGCTGGTGCCGCCGGCGGCGACGTGGGTCGCCGCGGACGACCCCTACGGAGAGGCCGCCGCGACGCTGACCGAGGCGGGGATCGAGGTCGCCGCCTGGATCGTGCTGACCCACTCCACGCTCCTCGGCGAGGCCGACCCCGACCTCGCGGTGGTCAACTGCTGGGACGAGCCCTACCCCTATGCCCTGTGCACCCGCCACGAGGACGTCCGCCGCTACGCGGAGACCCTGGCCGCCGAGGCCGTGCGCGAGACGGCCACCTCGAGCGTCATCCTGGAGGCGTGCGGCCACCTCGGGTTCGGCCACGGCGGGCACCACGACAAGACCGACGGGGCCTACGACGACACCACCGAGCAGCTCCTCTCGATCTGCTGCTGCACCGCCTGCCGCGAGGACTGGACCGCTCGCGGGCTCGACGCCGCGGCCACCGTGGCGACTCTGCGGGCCGCGACCGGGGCGGACTCCGCCGGCGCGAGCGTCGACGCGACGACGCTGGACACGATCCTCGCCTCCCGCCATGCCGCGGCCGACGAGCTCCGCCACCGGGTGATCGCGGCCGTCCGCGAGGCCGCTCCCGACGTCGTCGAGATCGCCCTGCACGCCCAGCCCGACCCCTGGGCCACCGGCGCCAGCCCGGGCCTGACCCCGACCACGGCCGACGACGTCGACGTGGTCGTCTCCTTCTGCTGGCCGACCACCGAGGCGTCGGTGGAGACCGGGCGCGGGCTCGTCGAGGCGGTCTCCGGCAAGGCCGCGACCGCCGCGTACGTCACCGTTCTTCCGCCCACCACCGAGGACGACTTCGGTGGTCATCTCCGAGCCCTGCTCGACGCCGGGGTCGACCAGATCCACCTCTACCACCTCGGTCTGGCGGGCGCGGACAGGCAGCACCTGCTCGCCGAGGCCACCGGGTTCCTGAAGGACGCATGACCCAGCCGAGCCAGACCGTCCTCGTCACCGGCGCCAACGGCGGCATCGGGCGGATGATGCGCAGCCGCCTCGCCCGCGAGGGCCGGCTGCTTCGCCTTCTCGACGTCGTACGTCCCGAGGACCCCGCCGAGGGCGAGGCCGTCGAGGTCATCGAGGCGTCGGTGACCGACGAGGCGGCGATGCGCGCCGCCTGCGAGGGCGTCGAGGCGATCATCCATCTGGGCGGCATCAGCGTCGAGGCCCCGTGGGACGGCATCCTCTCGGCCAACATCGACGGCACCCGGGTGGTCCTGGAGGCCGCCCGGGACGCCGGGGTGGCGCGCGTGGTGCTCGCCTCGAGCAACCACGCCGCCGGCTTCTACGACCTCGACACGGTGCGCTCCGAGGGACCCGCCGAGGGGCTGACCGCCGACGCCTTCCCGCGACCGGACACCTACTACGGGGTCAGCAAGGTCGCGATGGAGGCGCTCGGCAGCCTCTTCCACGACCGCTACGGCATCGATGTGACCGCGCTGCGGATCGGCTCGTGCTTCGAGAGGCCCTGGGACCGCCGCTCGCTGTGGACGTGGATGTCACCCGACGACGGCGCGCGGCTCCTCGAGGCGTGCCTGGCCACTCCCGAGCCCGGCTTCCGGGTGGTGTGGGGCATCTCTCGCAACACCCGTCGCTGGTGGTCGCTGGAGGCCGGTGAGGCGATCGGCTACCACCCGCAGGACGACTCCGAGATCTTCGCCGCGGAGGTGCTCGGCGACGCGATCCACGACGGCCCGCAGGGACCCGAGGAGCGGCTCGCGGGCGGGAAGTTCTGCTTCACCCCGCTCGGGGAGCACCCGCGGTAGCTCAGCTGCTCCGCAGACGCCGGCGGGTGCTGCCCAGATGCACCCGCATCGCCGCCCGGGCAGTGTCGGCGTCACCGGCGAGGATCGCGGCCGCGACGTTGTCGTGCTCGCGCTGCACCCGCTCGACGTGGAGCGCGTCGCTGGGCGAGTAGGCGTCGCCGAGCCGGGTGCGGGGCAGCATGATCATCATCGGGCCCAGCGAGTCCATCAGGTCGAGGTAGAAGCGGTTGCCGGTCGCGGCCGCGACGGCACGGTGGAAGGCGAAGTCGGCCTCCACTGCGCCGTCGGGATCCGCGGCGGCCAGCGCCGCGAGCGCCTCCTCGATGGCGCGCGAGCCCTGCTCGTCGAGGTGGGCGGCGGCCCCGGCCCCCC
>NZ_JBHVGB010000223.1:0-8145 GCF_042801335.1 Nocardioides sp. NPDC057577
GCGCCAGCTCGAGGTGCAGCTGGCGCTCCGGCTCCACCAGTTGGTCGCCTGAGACGGTCTAGGAGCGGCGTCGGCTCAGCCAGAGATGACGGGCGGTGCCCCAGATCCCGCGACGGAAGAGCAGCACGACGGTCACGAACACGGCGCCGGTGACGATCCCGATCCCGTCGAACCCGGAGGAGGCCAGGTTGTCGGCGAGGATCACGATCAGCCCGGCGCCGATGACGCCACCCCACAGCGTTCCGATGCCACCCAGCACCGTCATCAGGACGACCTCGCCCGAGGTGGCCCAATGGAGCTCGGGCAGCGCCACGAACCCGTGCGAGACGGCGAAGACCCCGCCGGCCAGCCCGGAGAGCCCGGCCGAGAGCACGAAGACGATCAGCTTGTAGCGCTCCACGTCGTAGCCCAGCGCGCGTGCTCGCGGTGCGTTGTCGCGGATCGCGACCAGCACGCGCCCGAAGGGGGAGTGGACGATCCGCCAGGCGGCCCACATCCCGAGCAGGATGATCGGCAGCGCGGCGTAGTAGAAGAAGAACGCGTCGGTCTCGACCGCCTCGATCCCGAAGAACGAGCGGGGCACGCCCTGGAGACCGTTCTCTCCGCCGGTGATCGAGGAGGCCTGGTTGGCGATGAAGAAGAGCATCTGCGCGAACGCCAGGGTGACCATCGCGAAGTAGATGCCCGACCGCTTCACCGACAGATACCCGATGGGCACGGCGAGGATCATCGCGAAGACCGCGCCGCCCAGGACCGCCACGGGGAACGGCACGCCGAGGTGGATGGCGATCAGCCCGGTGGCGTACGCAGATCCGCCCCAGAACGCGGCGTGGCCGAACGAGAGCAGCCCGCAGTAGCCCAGCAGCAGGTCGAGGGCCACCGCGAAGAGCGCCCAGGCGGCGATGTCCATCGCCACCGGCGGGTAGACGAACCACGGCAGGCCGAGCGCCACCGCCAGCCCGATCCCCAGCAGGACCAGCCGCTGCCAGGGCCGCGCCCCGGCGATCGCCGCATGCTGCTCGGTGACGCTCGCACCGGCGGTCGCGATCGAGGTCATGCCGTCGCCTCCTCTCGGCCGAAGAGGCCGGCCGGCCGGGCCAGGACGACCACGGCCATCAGCACGAAGATGAGCACCTGCGCGAACGTCGGTGCGTACGCCTGCCCGAACGCCTCCACGAGACCGACCAGGAACCCGCCCGCCACCGCGCCCACGATCGAGCCGAGCCCGCCGATCACCACGACCGCGAACAGGATGATGATGAAGTCGCTGCCCATCTCGGCGGTGATCGCCCGGAACGGTGCGGCCAGCACCCCGGCCAGACCGGCCAGCGCGACCCCGAAGCCGAACACCGGCGTCACCCAGCGCCCGACGTTGATCCCGAGCGCACCGGCGAGCTCGGGCCGCTCGGTCGCGGCCCGGACGATCATCCCGACCCGCGTACGCGTCATCAGCAGCCAGACGCCGAGGCAGACCAGCAGCGCCACCCCGATCACGAAGAGCTGGTAGACCGGCAGCCCGACGCCGCCCAGCTGCACCCGACCGGAGAGCGCCTCGGGCCGCTCGTAGGGCAGCCCCGAGACCCCGTAGCGGCGCTTGACGAGGTCGACCAGCAGCAGGGTCAGCCCGAAGGTGAGCAGCAGGTTGTAGAGCGGGTCGAGCGGCAGCAGCCACTGCACCAGCAGCCGCTCGACCAGCATCCCGAAGACCAGCATCAGCAGCGGCACCACGATCAGCGCACCCCACAGGCTCAGGCCGAGCGTGTCCAGGAGCACCGCCGCGGCGACCGCACCCAGCATGTAGAAGGCACCGTGGGCGAAGTTGACCACGCCCAGCACCCCGAAGATGACCGCCAGGCCGAGCGCGGCCAGCGCGTAGAAGCTGCCGGCCGCGAGCCCTTGGACGGTGTACTGCAGAACCGCGTTCATACCAATCCCTCTAGACCTCGCACCTACATCGAGCAGCCGGACTCAGCCGCCGGGCGGAACGCCTCCTCGGCCGGGATCGTCTTGATGATCTCCTCGTAGTCCCAGTCCTCCTTGACGTCGTCCGGCCCCTTGACGCGGGCCAGGTAGACGTCGTGGACGACCCGGTGGTCCTCGGCGCGGATCTCACCGTTGCGCAGGAACATGTCCTCGACCTTCTTGCCCTCGAGCTCCGCGACGACCTTGTCGGCGTCGTCGGTGCCGGCCGCCTGGACCGCCTCGAGGTACTGCAGGGCCGCGGAGTAGTTGCCCGCGTGGGCGTACGTCGGCCGATCGCCGGTCTCCTCCATGAAACGGTCAGCCCACTCGCGGGACTTCTCGTCGAGGTTCCAGTACCAGGCGTCGGTGAAGATCGTGCCCTCGAACGCCTCGACGCCGAGCGAGTGGATGTCGGAGATGAACATCAGCCCGACGGCCAGGTCGATGCCCTGGTCCTTGAGCCCGGACTCGTTGTACTGCTTGACCAGGTTGATCAGGTCGCCACCGGCGTGCATGGTGCCGATGACCTGCGGTTTCGCGGCTCCCGCCTTGGTGATGTACGTCGCGAAGTTGTCGTTCGGGAACGGCGTCGCGATCGTGCCCGCGACCTTGCCGCCGCCGGCCTCGATGGCGCCGGTGAACGACTTCACCATGTCCTGGCCGAAGGCGTAGTCGGGGTAGATCAGCTGCCAGTTCTTGTCGCCCTCCTCGGTGACGACGGTGCCGGTGCCGTTGGCCAGCATCCAGGTGTCGTAGGCGTAGTGGAAGGTGTACTTGTTGCACTGCGCGCCGGTCAGCTCGGTGGTACCGGCCCCGATGTTCATGTAGAGCTTCTTCTTGTTCTTCGCCTGCGTCGCGACCGCCAGCGCCGCCGACGAGGTCGGCACGTCCAGGATCACGTCGGCGCCCTCGCGGTCGTAGAGCTCCTGGGCCTTGGTGTTGGCGATGTCCGGCTCGTTCTGGTGGTCGGCCGAGGTCACCTCGATGGTGTCGACGACGGCCTCGTCGCCGTACTTCTCCTGGTAGTCGTCGATCGCCATCTGGATCGCGATCTTCGAGTTGGGGCCGGAGACGTCCTTGTAGACGCCGGAGGCGTCGTTGAGCAGGGCGAGGACCACCTTGTCGTCGGTGAAGTCGCCTCCGCTGGCGCTCGGCCCGCCGGCGCCGCAGCCTGCGGTGACCAGGACACCGGCCGTCAGTATGGACGCGCCGGCAACCAACCGTTGCTTGTTCATCGTGTCTCTCCTAGTGGGGTAGGGCTGTGCTCCATCGCTGGGGGACGTACCTCAGATCCCGAGGTGCTCGAGCAGCTCGTCCTGACGTTCGACGAACTCGTCGTTGTCCAGGCTCTCGACCAGGCGGCCCTGGGCGAGCAGGTAGTGGCGGTCGGCGACGGTGGCGGCGAAACGTACGTTCTGCTCGATCAGGAGCACGCCGATGCCGGACTGCTTCGCGGTCCGCACGATGTCGCCGATCTGGGCGACGATGACGGGGGCGAGCCCTTCGGACGGCTCGTCGAGGAGCAGCAGGCGGGCACCGGTGCGGAGCACCCGGGCGACGGCGAGCATCTGCTGCTCACCGCCCGAGAGCGTCGTCCCGCCCGCTCGCCGGCGGCTGCCGAGAGCCGGAAAGGCGTCGTAGACCTGCTCCAGCGTCCACGCCGACTCGGAGACGCGGGGCGGCAGCAGGAGGTTCTCCTCCACGCTCAGGTTGGCGAAGATGCCGCGGTCGTCCTGCACCCAGCCGAGCCCGGCGCGGGCCCGCTTGTGCGCGGGCAACGAGGTGATCTCGCGGCCGTCGAGCCGGATCGATCCGGTCAGGTGCTTGTGGAGGCCCATCAGGCAGCGTACGAGCGTGGTCTTGCCGGCGCCGTTGCGGCCGACGAGGGTCACGACCTCGCCCTCGCCGACGCTCAGGGTGGCCTCGCGCAGGGCCTGCGCCTCGCCGTACCACGCGCTCAGGTTCTCTATCTCAAGCACTGTGAGCCTCTCCGAGGTAGGCGGTGATGACACGCGGATCCGCGCGGACCTCGTCGTAGGGACCCTCAGCGAGCACCTGGCCCTGCTGGAGCACCGTGACTCGGTCGGCCAGGTGGGCGACGACGTGCATGTTGTGGTCGACGAAGACCACGGTGCGTCCGGCGGCGATGCGCCGGACGAGCTCGATGGTGCGGTCGACGTCCTCGATGCCCATCCCCGCCGTCGGCTCGTCGAGCAGCAACAGCTTGGGTTCGACGGCGAGCACGAGCGCGAGCTCGAGCGCCCGCTTCTGGCCGTACGCCATCAGCCCGGTCGGCTTGTCGGCGAGCTCGGTCAGGCCGACCTCGGCCAGCAGCCGGTCGACCTCCTCGCGGCGCCGCCCCAGCAGCTTCTCCGAGCGCCAGAACCGCAGCCCTTGGTTGGTCAGCCCCTGGAGCGCGATCTCGACGTGCTCGCGCGGCGTGAGGTTCTCGAAGAGGCTGGTGATCTGGAAGGAGCGGGCCACCCCGTGGCGGGTGATCCGTTCCGGTGCCATCCCGGTGACATCGTCACCGAAGACCGTGATCCGTCCGCCGGTGGGCTTGAGGAACCCGGTCAGCAGGTTGAACAGGGTCGTCTTGCCGGCGCCGTTGGGGCCGACGAGCGCGTGAACGGTGCCCTCGGCGACCTCCAGGTCGACGGAGCTGACCGCGCGGAAGCCGCGGAAGTCCTTGGTGAGACCCTCGGTCCGTAGTGCGCACCTCGGGGTCGATGTGGTGCTCGTCACAGGGGCGACGCTAGGGAAGTGGTGAGACGTACGCCATAGGGGTTCGGGACACACTGAGCCCATCGGTTGTGTGACTCATCCCCATGCAGGCCCGCCGGTGCACGGCTCGCCGTGGCCCACATCTCGGGCACCGGAGTTGTGTGCAGCAGCCACATGGCGCACGTCACACCGCCTCGCGATCCTTGAGCAATGGCCCCCACCCTCGTACGCAGATTCCTGACCGCCGGCACCTCGCTCGTCCTCGCCGCCGCGGCCCTGGTCGTCGGCCAGGTGCCGGCGGGTGCCGCGCCGTCGACGGGCACCGCCGACTGCTCGTCGCTGGTCGGGTTGAGGACCCCCGCCCATCGCATCGGCCTGCCGACCACCGGTGCCGAGGTCACCGCGACGACGTCGATGCCGGCATCCGGGACCGGCCCGACCGCGGTCCCGGCCTACTGCCGCGTGGACATCGCGATCCACCCGGTCGACCCCGCGGCCCCCGACATCCGGATGGGCCTGGCCCTGCCGCAGGGGTGGAACGGACGGACGATGATGTTCGGCGGTGGTGGCTACAACGGCACCGTCCCCAACCTCGCCCAGCACGTGCCCTTCGGGCCGGTCGACCAGCGCACCCCGCTCGGCCGTGGCTACGCCACCTACGCCAGCGACTCCGGCCACCAGGCCGACACCGATCGGCACCCGATCGCCAGCCTGGACGGCTGGTTCGGGCAGAACGACGAGGCCGTGCGCAACTTCTCCGGTGACGCGCTCAAGAAGGTGCACGACACCGCCACGTACGTGATCACGAGGGCCCTCGGCCGGGCACCCCGCACGACCTACTTCGCCGGCGGCTCGACCGGTGGCCGGGAGGCCCTCGCCGTCGCGCAGCGCTGGCCGCGCGACTTCGACGGAGTGATCTCCGCCTACCCCGCCTGGAACGCCGCCACCCTCGACCTCTTCTTCGGCCGGATCACCCACGAGTTCGCCAAGCCCGGCGCGTACCCGTCGAAGGCGCAGCAGGACCTCGTCGCGCAACGGGTCCTGGCCGCCTGCGACGGCGGTGACGGGCTCGCGGACGGGGTGATCTCCGACGAGGCCGGCTGTGACTTCGACCCGGAGACGCTGCTGTGCGGTGAGGGCGAGACGCCCGGGGACACCTGCCTCTCGCGCGAGCAGGTGGATGCGGTGATGGCGGCCGACAGCAGCTGGCGGCTGCCCTACCGGGTGGCGAGCGGGGAGTGGGGCTACCCCGGGTTCCCGCTGCTGTCCGGGGCACGGATGTCGACGCCGGTCCTCGGTTTCGGCACCACCGCGCCGGCCGACCCGATGCCGGTGACCGCCGGCTACGGTATGCAGTTCTGGAACCAGTGGGCCAAGTACTTCGTCGCTCGCGACCCGCAGATCAGCCCGTTCGCGATCGACCCGGCCGACCCGGGGAAGTGGCAGCGCCGGATCAGCGAGCTGACCGCGCTCCAGGACGTCAACGACGCCGACCTGCGCCCGTTCGCCCGCTCCGGAGGCAGGCTGATCCTGGTCCACGGTGCCGCCGACGAGCTGGTCAGCCACCGCTCCACGATCGACTACTACCAGCGCGTCCAGCGGGTGATGGGCAAGCGGGCGACCGAGGGGTTCTCCCGGTTCTATCTGGTGCCCGGTGCCAACCACGCCAACTTCGCCCCGGTCGCCTTCTCCGCCTCCTACGACTCGCTCACGACCCTGGAGAGATGGGCCGAGCGCGGCGTCGCGCCGGGCGAGACCCAGGTGGTCGCCGACGGTAACGCCGGGGCCGACCGCACGCGGCCGTTGTGCGAGTGGCCGAGCTGGCCCGCGTACGTCGGCGGCGACGCCTCGGAGGCGAGCAGCTTCAGGTGCGAGATGTGACGGATGACACCCCCGAGCTTTCCTGTCCACCGGTCGGGATGGTTTCCTATCCCTCATGTCTGTTTGGCGCACCAAGTCCATCGAGCAATCCCTTGCCGATGCCGAAACTCCGGAGTTCACGCTCAAAAGGCGGCTCACCGCGGTTGACCTCACGGTCTTCGGGATCGGCGTCATCATCGGCGCGGGAATCTTCACCCTGACCGGTCGGGCCGCAGCCCAGTACGCGGGACCCGGCGTCGTCTTCTCGTTCATCATCGCCGCGATCTGCTGTGGCCTGGCGGCGCTGTGCTACGCCGAGTTCGCCTCGACCGTGCCGGTGTCGGGGTCGGCGTACACCTTCTCCTACGCCACCCTCGGCGAGATGCTCGCCTGGATCATCGGCTGGGACCTGATCCTGGAGATGGTGCTCGGTGCGTCCGTGGTCGCGCAGGGTTGGAGCAGCTACCTGGTGATCTTCCTCGAGGAGATCGGCCTCGGCTGGCCCGAAGGCTTCGGTCCGGATGCCAACGCCGACTTCGGTCAGCCCAACCTGGCCGCGCTCGTGCTCGTCATCGTCCTGGTCGGCCTGATCACGATCGGCATCAAGGAGTCGCTGCGGGTCAACCTCGCGCTCGTCGCGGTCAAGCTGTTCATCGTCCTGTTCGTCATCGTCGCCGGCATGTTCTACATCTCGGGTTCCAACTACTCCCCGTTCGTCCCGGAGCGCGCCGGTTCCATCACCGGTGAGGGCATCCACCAGCCGCTGATCCAGTGGGCCTTCGGCCTCGAGCCGCAGACCTTCGGTGTCCTCGGCATCATCTCGGCCGCGTCGGTCGTCTTCTTCGCCTACATCGGCTTCGACGTGGTCGCCACGACCGCGGAGGAGGCCAAGAACCCCCAGCGCGACCTGCCCCGCGGCATCATCGGCTCGCTGGTGATCTGCACGATCCTCTACGTCGCCGTCGCCCTGGTCATCACCGGCATGGTGAGCTACGACGAGATCGACCCCGACGCCGCGCTCGCCACCGCGTTCCGCGACGTCGGCCGAAGTGGCTTCGCGACCCTGATCTCGGCGGGCGCCGTGGCCGGTCTGACCACCGTCGTGATGACGCTGATGATCGGCGCCATCCGGGTCGTCTTCGCGATGAGCCGCGACGGTCTGTTCCCGGTGAGGTTCGCTCACGTGAACCAGAAGACCGGCACCCCGATCCGGATCACCCTCACCATCGGTGCCCTGGTCGCGGTGGTCGCCACCTTCACCCCGGTCGGCAAGCTCGAGGAGATGGTCAACATCGGCACCCTGACCGCCTTCGCGCTGGTCTCGATCGCCGTGCCGATCCTGCGCAAGCGTCGCCCGGACCTGCCGCGCTCCTTCAAGGTGCCGTTCAGCCCGGTGCTGCCGTTCGTCGCCGCGGCGATCTGCATCTACCTCACGCTCAACCTGAGCATCGAGACCTGGCTGCGGTTCCTGGTGTGGATGGCGATCGGCTTCGCGATCTACTTCCTCTACGGCTACCGCAACTCGCGGGTCGGCAAGGGCGGCGACGACAAGACCGTCGAGCCGCTGCACATGTGACGCTCTCCTAGGAGAGGAAGGGG
>NZ_JBHVGB010000224.1:0-8084 GCF_042801335.1 Nocardioides sp. NPDC057577
TCGCTACGCCGGGGCCCAGCAGATCCCGTAGGTCTGGCCGCCCGCCCACTGCTCGGCGCTGGGGAACTCCCAGGACCACTCGTACTTGAGCGGGTCGTCGGCGACCTCGGCGGCAGCGGCCTTGCAGTCCTCGGCACCGGCGCTGTTGACCTTCGCCTCGCCGGGGTACTTCCCGGAGCCGAGGTCGATGACCGAGAGCGCCCGCCAGGTGTGCTTGAGG
The DNA here is from genome assembly GCF_042801335.1 of Nocardioides sp. NPDC057577. Classification (NCBI taxonomy): domain Bacteria; kingdom Bacillati; phylum Actinomycetota; class Actinomycetes; order Propionibacteriales; family Nocardioidaceae; genus Nocardioides; species Nocardioides sp. NPDC057577. The sequence goes on from NZ_JBHVGB010000224.1 coordinate 221, forward strand.
GAGCACGGGACGCGCTTGAAGGACTCGGACTTCGGTGACGCCGTGCCGCACATCCGGAACGGCTCGGCGGTCTCGGAGTCACCCAGGACGCCCTTCATGTTGCCCTTGAGGGTCATCAGCGCGTTGGGACCGGCGATGCCGATGACGTCGCAGCGGAACCAGTTGGCGCCGGCCTCGGACTCCTTGATCGTCGGGGTGAACCAGACCGGGCGCAGCATCGAGAGGCGCAGGTCGTCGGCGTCACCACCGAGATACCTGGTGACCTTGTTGGGGCACGCCTCGGCGACCTGGGCCGCGACCTGCTCCGAGTCGACCGCGACGAGGTGGCCGTCGACCACGTTCTTCAGCCGGCCCACGGCGTACGTCTGGGTGGTGTGCTTGCCCTTGCAGGAGACTGCGGTGCCGCCGGCGGTCGGGGCCAGCGCCTCGTCGTAGGTGAGGTTGTAGCAGGCCCCCTCCTTCGGGGACGGAGCCGCCGACGCGGAGGCGGACGGAGGCGCCGAGGAGGGTGACGGGGCAGACTTCGGCTCGCCTCCACCGCAACCGGCGAGAGCCAGGGCCCCCACGACGACGAGAGCCCCCCACAGCTTGTCGGACATGCTCACTCCTCGCTCACCGCCCAGCAGACCGCCCAGCGGTTGCCGGCGTTCCACTCCTTCTCACCAAACCATGTGTACCCGTAGTCGAAGCTTTCCGGGTAACCCAACCAGGCCTGGACCGAGCCCTTGCAGTACTGCGAGGCCTTCTTCTTGGACTCCGCGACACCGAGGAACTTGGTCTTGGCCTCGCCCAGCTTGATGGTCGTCACCGCGCGCATCTGGTGCGGCTCGGAGCAGGGAACCTTCGCGGAGGCGACGGTCTTGCCGGTGGCGCACACCATCCAGCGGTCCTCGACGTCCTCGACCTTCTTGACCTTGAGGAGGTCGCGGGTGGTGGTCGGCAGGTCGACGTACTCGGCGCCCTGCTGGCCACCGCCGACCACGTCGCAGCGGATCCAGCGCGCGCCCTCCTCCCAGGCCTTCTCCGAAGGTCCGAAGTAGACGTGGGAGAGCATCGAGCGCATCAGCAGGCTCTGGTCGGAGCCGACGTACTTCTCCAGCAGCTTGCGGCACTGGCTGAAGGCCCATTCGTTGACCTTCTCGTCGCCGTACGCCGCGTCCTTGAACTCGTCCGGGAGCGGTCCGGCGCCGAAGGTCTCGGCGTTGTGCGGCTCGTCGCAGGCGACGTACTTGTCGAAGTTGTAGGCCTCGGCGACGTCCTCGTGGGAGAGGTTGCGGCACTTGCCGACCTCGGGCACCGCGGTCGAGTCCACCTGCTTCGGGTCCTCGCCCTTCGCAGCCGCCCGATCACCGCCGCACCCGCTGAGCGCGAGGGCGGCGAGCACGACGATCACGAGGGACAAGACGGTCGTACGTCCAGGGGTATGGCCGATCACGGGGGTCGACTCTACTTGCGAACCCATGAGCGGGCCGAAAGCACAGATCAGGCGAGGACGGCGGCCAGCGTGGCTCCCAGCTCGTACGCCGCCTCGACGTGGGTGTCCTCGACGTCTCCCAGGACGTCGAGGATGTCGTAGGCCTGGGCCCATCCGAGGGCACCGACGATGGACTGCACCGAGCGGATCGCGCCGGTGGTGTCGTAGCGGCCGTGGACGTAGAGGCCGTAGGGCCGCTTGGCGGTCTCGCCGGCCGCTGAGCCGTCTCCTGGACCGGCCGCCCCGGACGGGTCGAGCGCGCCACCGACGGCCAGGAAGGTCGAGTCGAAGAAGTGCTTCAGGGCACCCGACATGTAGCCGAAGTTGGCGCTCGTGCCGAGCACGTAGCCATCGGCGGCCAGGACGTCCTCGGCGCTCGCCTCCAGGGCGGGACGTACGACGACCTCGACCCCCTCGATCTCGGGGTCGTTGGCGCCGGAGACCACCGCGTCGGTCAACCGCTGCAGCGACCGGGTGGGGGAGTGATGGACGATCAGCAGCCTGGCCATGGTCACAGCCAACCATTGTTGTCGGCGGTGAGCACGGCCTCGGTGCGGTTGGCGGCGCCGGTCTTGCCGATCGCGGCGGAGAGATGGTTGCGCACGGTGCCCTCGGAGAGGACGAGCCGGGCCGCGATCGTGGCGACCGGTGACCCGTCCCGGGCGGCACGGAGCACCTCGGTCTCGCGCTGGCTCAGCGGCGACTCACCGGCCACGAGGGAGTCGGTGGCGAGCTGGGGATCGACGACGCGCAGTCCCTGGTGGACGCGGCGTACGGCGTCGGCGAGCTGGGCCGCCGGGGTGTCCTTGACGACGAAGCCGGACGCACCGGCCTGCAGCGCCCGGCGCAGGTAGCCGGGGCGGCCGAAGGTGGTCACGATCAGCACCCGCGTCCCCGGAGCGGCGCGACGGACCTCGGCGGTCGCCGTGATGCCGTCGATCCCGGGCATCTCCACGTCCAGCAGCGCCACATCGGGGTGGTGCTCCAGCACGGCCGGTACGACCTCGGACCCGCTGCCGACCTCGGCGACGACCTCGAGGTCGGGCTCGAGGCCGAGGAGTGCCGAGAGGGCGCCGCGTACGAGCGCCTGGTCGTCGGCGAGGAGCAGCCTGATCGTCACGGGCTGACCTCCCCGTCGGCGGACATGACCAGCTCGAACCCGGATCCGGTACGCGTCGTCAGCACGGCGCCCATGGCGCCGGCCCGCTCCCGCAGACCGGTCAGCCCGGACCCGGACTCATTGCCGGCCCGGCGACCGTGGCCGTCGTCGTGGACGGTCACCGACCTCGGGGTGAGCACGATCTCGCACCGGCGCGCACCCGAGTGCCGGATGACGTTGGTGACCCCCTCGCGGATGGTCCAGGCGAAGAGCTCGCGCAGCCCGGAGGGCACCTCGTCGGTCGACTGGGGCAGCACCGGCTCGATGCCGGCCGCCTCCAGCGCCGCCCGCGCCCGGGCGAGCTCGCCCGGCAGGGTCAGCTCGCGGTAGCCCTCGACCGCGCGGCGTACGTCGGCGAGCGCGTCGCGGGAGAGCCGCTCGAGGTCGGCGAGCTCCTGCTTGGCCCGGTCGGGCGCTACGTCGACCAGGCGCTGGGCCAGCTCGGCCTTGACAGTGATGACGGTGAGGGAGTGGCCGAGGATGTCGTGCAGGTCGCGGGCGAACCGGTTGCGCTCGTCGGCCAGCGCCAGCCGGGTGTTCTCGTGCTGTGCGCCGATGAGGGCGACGTTGCGCCGCATCACCGAACGTACGCCGAGCATCGCCGCCGAGGCGGCGCAGACCGCGAACGCGGTGTCGATCTGCGAGCCCCAGCCCGGCACCAGCCCGGTGATCGCGACGCCGCCCGCGATGCAGACGATGGCGATGTAGACCGCCGGGGTCGGCAGCGTCATCACGCAGGCGACCGCGAGATAGACCAGGCCGGCGATGCCGCCCTCGCCGAGGGTGGCGATCATGACCGCGGCGAGCAGGCCGAGCACGGCGAGGTAGGGCGCCACGAAGCTCGCCGGCGGCTGCTCGACGAGCCGGAGCATGCCCCGCGCCCGCACCCAGATCAGCATGTAGGCCACCGCGAAGCAGAGCGTCGCCACGATCCCGATCACGCCCTCGGGTGTGTCGCGGGCCTGCCAGCCGACGTGGAGCGGGGTGATCAGGAAGAAGAGCCAGATGAAGGCGAACCAGGGACCGACGACGGTCCACCGCCTGTTCGCGGCGGCCGGCTGCGGCCCCTGGTCGATGCTCACGGAAGACACGTTAGTCAGACCCGTGCCGTGTCCTTGCTCATCCGCCAGGCGGCGCCGGCGATGAAGATCAGGAACCAGGCGATCGCGTTCACGACGGCGTACCAGGGCAGCTCGTGGGTCAGCGGCGCCCGGGTGACCTCGGCGACGCCGTACATCGGGGTCCAGTAGGCGATGTGTCGCACCACGGGCGCGTAGGTGCTCAGCGGGATGAAGAGGCCGCCCAGGAAGGAGAGCAGCGCCAGGCCGGGCCCGAGGATCTGCATCGCATTCTCACCGGGCACGACGTAGCCGACGAAGACGCCGAGCGCGGCGAAGGTGAGGGTGCAGAACAGGGTCACCACCATCGCCGTGACCCACACCGAGACCGGCATCTCGGCCTTGCCCTGGATCCGGCCGATGAGGTTGACGGTCAAGATGGCCAGCGCGCCCATGGCGAGTGCGACGACCGCCTTCGTCAGGATGTACGCCACCGGGTTCAGCGGCGTCAGCCGCAGCTGTCGCGACCAGCCGACCGAGCGCTCCAGCGCCACCATCGAGCCGACGCTGGCCGCGGTCATCGCGGCGCCGTACATCGCCATCGAGATCAGGATGTACGCCGCGACGTTCCCCTCGCCGGCCGGCTGCTCCCACCCCGACTGCCCGCCGAAGGCGAGCGCCAGACCGGCTGGGAGGAGCAGCGTGAAGATCACCGTACGTCGGTTGCGCAGCAGCCGCCGCAGCTCGATCCGGAGCAGGGTGAGGTTGAAGCCGCCCAGGGGAGGGGTGCGGCGGGCGGTCACGGGATTGATGGCGTTGGTGGTCACTGGTCGTCTCCGGTCAGGCTGAGGAAGGCTTCCTCGAGGTTCTTGGACGTGATCTCGAGGTCGCGGGCGGCGGTCTCGGTCAGGAGGAAGCGCGCGACCGCGTCGCTCTCCTTGGTGTGGACGACGACCTGCTCGCCGCGTACGTCGATGCCGTCGATCCCGCCCACCGAGCGCAGGCGTGCCTCGGCCTCGGCGGTGAAGCCGTCGACCGTCGCGCGCACGGTGCGGCCGGCGGCCAGCGCGCGGATCTCCGAGCCGGTGCCGTCGGCGACGATGCGACCGTGGGAGATGAGCACGATCCGGTCGGCGTACTGGTCCGCCTCCTCGAGGTAGTGGGTGGCGAACATGACCGTCCGGCCGCGCTCGGCGTCGGCGCGGATGGCGTTCCAGAACGTACGCCGCCCCTCGACGTCCATGCCGGTGGTCGGCTCGTCGAGGAGCAGCAGCGCCGGGTCGGGGAGCAGAGCCATCGCGAAGCGGAGCCGCTGCTGCTCACCGCCGGAGCACTTGCCGACCCTGCGGCCGGCGATCCCTGCGATGCCGGCGCCCCGGAGCGCATCCTCGACCGGCATGGTGTCGGCGAAGAGGCTCGCGGTGTACTCCACCGTCTCGCGCACGGTCATGTCCTTGAGGAGCCCGCCGGTCTGCATCACCGCGGAGACGAGCCCGCGGGCGACCGCGTCGCGTGGCGTGCGACCGAGCACCTGGGCGGTGCCGGACGTGGGCCGGGTGAGACCGAGGATCATGTCGATCGTGGTGGTCTTCCCGGCCCCGTTCGGCCCGAGGAACGCCACCACCTCGCCCTGGCCGAGGTCGAGGTCGATGCCGCGAACCGCCTCGACGTCACCGAAGTGCTTGGTGACTGAGTCGAGGCGCACGGCGGACGTGGTGCGGGTGGGTGTGGCAACGCTCATACCGACAAGCGTGGCCCGAGGTCACCCGCGATGCCTCGTCCCTTCCTCACGAGCGTGAGGTGACAAATGTCAGGCGACCAGGCGGCGGCCGGTGACCTCCTTGGGGCGCAGCCGCACCCACAACGGACGAGGGCCGGCCGGCCAGGGATGGAGGTTCTTGACCTGGTCGGGGATCTGGTCCTCGCGGTAGAGGATCTCGGCGCGTCCCTTGAACAGCGCCGACCAGCCCACATGGGTGTCGGGGGCGAGGTCGTCGACCAGCAGCGCCACGGCGCTCTCGTCGATCTGCTCGGCCATCGAGGAGTGGGCCGAGGTGCGGATCCAGAGCTCCTTCTCATGCACGACGTGGTTCACCGGCAGCACCACCGGGCCGCGCGGTCCGGTCCAGCCGATCCGGGAGATCTGGGTGTCCGTCGCGAACCGCCAGGTCTCCTCGACCGTGAGCTCTTCCAGTTGGGCCACGCCCGTTCCTCCCCTTAGTCGTCAGTTCGGTGCCAGTCTGCCAGTTCTGTTCTGTTATTGTTACGGAGTCATGATGCGCAGCCTCCTCCTTAGCTGCCGCAGCGGGGTCTGAGAAGCCGGACTCCCTCGCTGCGGAGGTTCGACGTGCGCCGGCACTCGCTCCCACCTGATGAGGACTCCATGACCAACCTGAGCAACTCCAGCAACCAGCAGAAGACGTCGGGGATGCCGCACCAGCGCTATCGCGCGTTCGTGCCCGTCGACGTACCCGATCGCACCTGGCCCGCCAAGAAGATCACCCAGGCTCCGCGGTGGCTCTCCACCGACCTGCGTGACGGCAACCAGGCCCTGATCGACCCGATGACGCCGGCCCGCAAGCTGCGGATGTTCGAGCTGCTGGTCGCGATGGGCTACAAGGAGATCGAGGTCGGCTTCCCGTCGGCCTCGCAGACCGACTTCGACTTCGTGCGCAAGCTGATCGAGGACGACCGGATCCCCGATGACGTACAGATCTCGGTTCTGACCCAGGCTCGCGAGGACCTCATCTCGCGCACCGCCGAGTCGATCGCCGGCGCCCCGCGCGCCACGATCCACCTCTACAACGCCACCGCCGAGCTGTTCCGCCGGGTGGTGTTCAACGTGACTCCCGCCGAGTGCATCGGGATCGCGGTGCGCGGCACCGAGATGGTGATGAAGTACGCCGAGGAGTACGTCCCCGAGCTGATCGGCACCGAGGACTTCGGCTACCAGTATTCGCCCGAGATCTTCACCCAGACCGACACCGACTACGCGCTCGAGGTCTGTGAGCGGGTCTCGGACGTGTGGCAGCCGGAGGCCGGCCGGGAGATCATCCTCAACCTGCCCGCCACCGTGGAGATGTCGACCCCGAACACCTACGCCGACCAGATCGAGTACTTCGGGCGGGGCCTGACCCGCCGCGAGCACTCCGCCATCTCGCTGCACCCGCACAACGACCGCGGCACCGCGGTCGCCGCGACCGAGCTCGGCCTGATGGCCGGCGCCGACCGCGTCGAGGGCTGCCTGTTCGGTCACGGCGAGCGCACCGGCAACGTCGACCTGGTCACCCTGGGCATGAACCTCTTCTCCCAGGGCATCGACCCGCAGATCGACTTCACCGTCGGCGGCGGCATCGACGAGATCCGCCGCACGGTCGAGTACGTCACCAACATCAACGTCCACCCGCGCCACCCCTACGCCGGCGATCTGGTCTACACCGCCTTCTCCGGGTCCCACCAGGACGCCATCAAGAAGGGCCTGGAGGACCTCGACCGGATCGCCGCCGAGGCCGGCAAGGACGTCAGCGAGATCCCGTGGGAGGCGCCCTACCTGCCCATCGACCCCAAGGACGTCGGCCGCACCTACGAGGCCGTCATCCGGGTCAACAGCCAGTCCGGCAAGGGCGGCGTGGCCTACCTGCTCAAGACCGAGCACTCCCTGGACCTGCCGCGTCGTGCGCAGATCGAGTTCAGCCGGGTGGTCCAGCAGCACACCGACTCCGAGGGTGGCGAGGTCAGCCCGGAGGAGATCTGGTCGATCTTCTCCAAGGAGTACCTCGAGCGCGAGGAGCCGTACGCCCTGGAGAGCTGGTCCTCGGTGACCGACGCCGAGGGCGGCGACCAGCAGGTCGTCGACCTGCGGGTGCGCGGCGAGGCGCGCACCTACAAGGGCGCCGGCAACGGCCCGGTGGCCGCGTTCGTCGACGCGCTCAAGGAGGCCGGCGCCGAGATCCGGGTGCTCGACTACGCCGAGCACGCGCTCTCGGCCGGTGGCGACGCGGCCGCGGCTGCGTACGTCGAGTGTGAGATCGCCGGCGAGATCGTGTGGGGCATCGGCATCCACGAGAACATCGTCACCGCCTCCCTGCGGGCCGTGGTCTGCGCGGCCAACCGCGCCCAGGCGGTCACGATCCCGCGCGGCTGACGCTCCGCCGAGATCTGCCGAGTCGGCGC
>NZ_JBHVGB010000225.1:0-8077 GCF_042801335.1 Nocardioides sp. NPDC057577
CACCTAGCGTCAGGGGCATGCCCAAGGTCACCTACTTCACCGCAACCTCGCTGGACGGCTACATCGCCGATGAGAACAGCTCGCTGGAGTGGCTCTTCGAGACGCCGCACGGCGACGACGAGAGCTCCTGGGAGCGGCTGATGGCGGAGTCGGCGGCGCTGGTGATGGGCGGCACGACGTACCGCTGGATGATCGACCACGATCCGGAGATGCTGACCGGGCCGGAGAAGTGGCGGGAGTACTACGACGAGCGGCCGGTCTGGGTCTTCACGCACGCGACCGACCTGCCGGAGGTCCAAGGCACGCAGGTCCGCTTCGTCCAGGGCGACGTGAAGCCCGTCTACGACGAGATCGCGGCCAGCGTCGACGGCGGGATCTGGCTCGTGGGCGGTGGCGACCTGGTCGGCCAGTTCGACGATGCCGGCCTGCTCGACGAGGTGGTCGCGGGGATCTGCCCGGTCACCCTCGGCGCCGGAGCGCCACTGCTCCCCCGCCGCATCACCAGCAAGAGGATGAGCGTCATCGACGTCCTGCAGACCGGCGAGCAGGTGCAGATCCGCTATCGGATCGCGAGGCCCTGAAAGAGCCCCCGCTGCCGCCCGGCCCCGAGGCCACGCACCCACAGAGGGGGGCACATCCGGGCGACCCGGGGTTAACTTTAGCGGATCCTGTTTTCGCGGAGGACACCGGGGCGTAACCGCTTTACAACCACCCGAATTGACTATGCCCCGCCTGGCATCGCGCTGCGATGATTCAGCCCGCCACATCCCACTTATTCGAAAGCACGATCATGTCTCGTCTTCGTGCCGGCGCGCTCGCGCCTGCGCAGAAGCCCGTGACGGCTGCCCTCATCCTCGGGCTCGTCATCGGCGTCTTCTCCCTCATCGGACTCACCGCCACCAAGGCCGACGCGGCAGTGCCGCCCAAGCCCACGGTCGGCACCTGCTACAACTACGGCTGGACCGCCTACGGCGCCTGGTCCCAGACCGGCAAGATGGTCTCGTGCAGCTCGGCCCACACCGCGAAGACCATCGCGCTGGGCACCCTGGTGTCGGGTACGACCCGCACCGAGGCCTCACTCACCCGCGAGGCCAACTACTCCCACATGGTCAAGACGTGCGTGCGCGCGCTCAGCACGAAGCTCGGCAGCACCGCCTCGAAGCGGAACCAGTCCGCGTACACCACCTCGTTCTACGTGCCCACCGCCGAGCAGTTCAAGGCCGGCCAGCGCTGGTTCCGCTGCGACGTCGTCCTCCCCGGCAAGGACTCGCTGAAGAACCTGCCGACCAACCGGGCGAAGTTCCTCGAGGGCATCGCGCTGACCCAGCGCACCCGCGGCTGCATGAGCGCGAAGTTCGCCGGGCCGTACTCCTGCCTGAGCGGGCACACCTACAAGTCGATCTCGGCCTTCAAGAAGGCCGGTACGACCTACCCGAGCACGACCTCCATCCAGAACGCCGTCGCGAAGAACTGCCCGGCCAGGACGAGGGCGTACAGCGTCGTGAGCAGGTACGAGTGGCAGACCGGCGACCACACGGTCGTCTGCTACGAGCGGAACACCAACTGATCCGCTGACTCCAGCTGCTTCTCCGATCCCCCGGGCCGTGCGCCCGGGGGATCGTTCGTCTCTCAGCCCCGCCAGGCCTCGTCCGAGCCCAGGTCGGCGTGCTGGACGACCCAGGAGTGCATCGCGATCGCCGCGGCCGCGGAGGCGTTGATCGACCGCGTCGAGCCGAACTGGGCGATCGAGAAGGTGCCGTCGACGCTCTCCCGGGCCTGCTCCGACAGGCCCGGGCCCTCCTGCCCGAACAGGAAGCAGACTTTCCGGGGAAGCGACATCGTCTCCAGGTGGAGCGAGCCGGGCAGGTTGTCGATGCCGAGGAGGCGTACGTCCCGTTCGTGCAGGTAGGCGGCCAGCGCGGGCACATCGGGGTGGTGATGGACGTGCTGGTAGCGGTCGGTGACCATCGCACCACGGCGGTTCCAGCGGCGGTTGCCGACGATGTGGACCTCGGCGGCGAGGAAGGCGTTGGCGGTGCGGACGATGGTGCCGATGTTGAAGTCGTGCTGCCAGTTCTCGATGGCGACATGGAAGCCGTGGCGGCGCTGGTCGAGGTCGGCGACGATCGCCTCCAGCGTCCAGTAGCGATAACGGTCGACCACGTTGCGGCGGTCGCCGTTGGCCAGCAGGTCCGGATCCCAGTGGTCCCCCTCGGGCCATTCACCTTGCCACGGACCCAGGCCGACCTCCGGCTGCCCATGGGGCATCGGGTCGTACGGCGCTCGGGATTCAGCCTCGGACGGTCGTGTCTCGTTCATCGGCCGATAACAATATTCGACAACAAGAGTTGTTACCTATGGGTACCGTAGGGGCCGTGACAGGTGCGGGGAATTTTGCGCCGATGCTGGCCGGTTTGGAATGGATGAGTCCGGATTTTCTGCTGGCCACTTTCGGCGAGCCGCTCTTCTGGATCAGTCTGATCATCATCTTCATCGAGTGCGGCCTCTTCTTCCCGTTCCTGCCCGGTGACAGCCTGCTGATCGCGCTCGGGATCTTCATCGCGACCGGCAAGATCGACATCTTCCCCGGGCCACCCGGCGTCGAGATCGTCATCGCGATGCTCTTCTTCGTCGCGGCGGCTTTCGCCGGCAACGTGACCGGCTACGAGATCGGCCGAAAGATCGGCCCGCGGCTCTACGAACGCGACGGCCGGTTCATCAAAAAGCGGCATTTCGACCAGACCCGTGAGTTCTTCGACAAGCACGGCAACAAGGCGTTGGTGATCGGCCGGTTCATCGCCTTCGTACGCACCTATGTCACCGTCGTCGCCGGAGTCACCCACATGGACCGGCGGCGGTTCTACTTCTGGAGCCTCGTCGGCGGCGTGCTGTGGGTGCTCGTGGTGACGCTGTTCGGCTTCTTCGTCGGGTCCCGCTGGCCCTGGCTGGCCGACAACATCGACTACCTGATCCTGCTGCTCTTCGCGCTCGCGTTCGCACCCGCGATGGTGGAGTGGTGGCGCCGTCGGCGTACGTCCTCGCGGCTGGCCGCCGATCTCGACCACGACGGCCACCCGGACCGCGACGTCATGGGTATGGCGGTCCGACCGCGCACCCCCGCGGACGACGAGACCGACCGCCGGGTCGACCGCCGGGCGGACCACTAGCGTTTCAGACGCCCCTCACCGAGTCGCTCCAGGGCCTCCTCGATCACCTCGCGCTGCTTGGTGAAGGTCCAGCGGACCAGATGCTTCCCCGCGTCCGTGTCGTAGAAGCCCTGCAGCGGGATGGCCACCACCCCGGCCCGCTCGGGCAGCGACCGGCAGAACTCGAGCCCGTCGGCCCACCCGAGGTCCTCGATGTCGGAGACGGCGAAGTAGGTGCCCTCCGGGATCGTCACGTCCAGCCCGATCTCCTTCAGCCCGTCACAGAGCAGGTCGCGTCGCCCCTGCAGATCGAGGGCGAGCTCGCGGGGCCAGTGGTCGAGATGCTCGAGCGCGTACGCCGCGGCGGGCTGCAGCGGGGCACCGGAGGTGAACGTCAGCCACTGCTTGGCACCGAGCAGCGCCTGGACCAGGTGCTCAGGACCGGTCGCCCAGCCGACCTTCCAGCCGGTGAAGGAGAACGACTTGCCGATGCTCGACAGGGTCAGGGTGCGCTCGCGCATCCCCTCGAGCGTGGCGATCGGGACGTGCTCCACGCCGTCGAACGTCAGGTGCTCGTAGACCTCGTCCGAGACCACCGTCAGGTCGTGGTCGCGCGCGAACCCGGCGACCGTCTCGAGCTCCTCGCGAGTGAGCACGGTGCCGGTCGGGTTGTGCGGGGAGTTGAGGACGAGCACCTTGGCCTTCTCCGATGCGGCCGCCTCGAGGGCCGCGCGCGGCAGTCTCCCACCGGGCGCGTCCGGGTCCAGGCTGAGCGTCACCGGGCGACGTACGCCGCCTGCGAACTGCACCATGGCCGGGTAGCTGTCGTAGTAGGGCTCGACGAGGATCACCTCGTCACCCGGGTCCACCAGCGCGAGGATCGCCGCCGCGATCCCCTCTGTCGCGCCGGTGGTCACCGCGACCTCGCGCGCCGGGTCGAAGGTCAGGCCGTAGTGGCGCTGCTGGTGAGCGGCGACTGCCTCGCGCAACGCTGGGATGCCCGGGCCCGGGGCGTACTGGTTCCGTCCGCTCTCCAGCGCGGCCACGGCCTCCTTGATGATCTCCTCGGGGCCGTCCACGTCCGGGAAGCCCTGGCCGAGGTTGACCGCGCCGGTGGCGACGGCCAGGGCCGACATCTCGGAGAAGATCGTCGGCGGGATGCCGTGGAGTCGTCGCGCAGTCATAAGACTTAGGCTATTGATCGTGACAACTGACGCTGCCCTCGCCGCCGACATCGATGCCACCTGCCGCCTGCACGGGGAGTTCACGCTCCGCTCGGGGCAGGTCAGCGACACCTACTTCGACAAGTACCTCTTCGAGGCCGACCCCGCGCTCCTGGACCGGGTCGCGGCGCGAATGGTCGAGCTGCTGCCGGAGGGCACCGAGCTGCTCGGCGGCCTGGAGCTCGGTGGCATCCCGATCGTGACCATGGTGTCGGCCAAGACCGGCATCCCGGCGATCTTCATCCGGAAGAAGGCGAAGGAGTACGGCACCGCCAAGCTCGCCGAGGGTCCCTCCTTCGACGGGAAGCGGGTGACGCTGATCGAGGACGTGATCACCTCCGGTGGTGCCGTACGCGACGCCGTCAACGCGCTTCGTCCGCTTGGTGCGATCGTGGACACTGTCGTGTGTGCGATCGACCGTTCGCCCGAGCCCGGTGAGTCCCTGCGCGATGTCTCGCTGGAGATCCGGTCGGTGCTGACCCGCGCCGAGCTGGACGCGGTCAGCGCGGCCTCCTAGGGCATCCACAACCAGGGTCGCTAGGCTTCGCCCGCCAGCGCCCACCCCATCACCTTCGAAGAGAGCCTCATGATCCTCACCGCCACGCAGCCCGAGGAGCTCACCGGCGTCGCCGGCTGGGCGGTCGACCTGATGGACAAGCTCGGCCCGGTGGGTGCGGGGCTCGGCATCGCGCTGGAGAACCTCTTCCCGCCGCTGCCCTCCGAGATCATCCTGCCCCTGGCCGGCTTCACCGCCGCCCAGGGCCGGTTCACGATCGCCGAGGCGCTGATCTGGACCACCCTCGGCTCGGTCGTCGGCGCGCTGGTGCTCTACCTGATCGGTGCCGCCATCGGCCGCGAGCGGGTCTACTGGATCGGCGAGAAGCTGCCGCTGATCAAGACCTCCGACCTGGAGAAGACCGAGGCGTTCTTCGAGAGGTACGGCGCCTGGACGGTCTTCTTCGGCCGCTTCATCCCGATCTTCCGGTCGCTGATCTCGGTGCCCGCCGGGGTCACCCGGATGCCGATCTGGAAGTTCCTGATCCTCACCACCGTCGGCTCCGCGATCTGGAACACCATCTTCGTGGTCGCCGGCTACCAGCTGGGCGACAACTGGGAGAAGGTCGAGCCGATCGTCGGCCGCTTCCAGAACGTCGTCATCGTGGTCGTGGCCGTCGCCGTGGTGGCCTGGATCGGCCTGCGGATCTACAAGATCGTCCGCGGATCCGACAACGGGGCCAAGGACGACTCGCTCGTCTCCTAGGTCTAGAACTGCTGGTGGGTCGGCGGTGTCATGCCCGGCACCGCCGGCGGCTGCAACGGGTCGAAGGGCTTCCTCCGGGCGAACCAGTTGCCTGCCCTGCCTGCGTACAGCATCACCACCGCGGCGATAATCAGCGCCGGATAGAGCACCACGAAGAGCGAGAGCAGCGCGGCGATCGAACCGACCACGGTGAGCAGGATCCGGGCCACCTTGGAGCGGAACAGCACCATGATCCCGAGCGGGATCGCGATCAGGCTCAGCACGCCGCAGACGGCGAACCAGATGATCATCGCCAGCGTCACGCCCTTGTCCGAGGACGTCGGGTCGTTGTAGTCGGCGATCCCCGCGGGCACCATGAACACCGAGATCAGCAGGGCGATCACCGACCCCACGATCGTCATGATCGACGCCGCGACCACCGTTCCCGGACGGGCATCGGGATCGGGCTGCGGATAGTGAGGGCGGAGGTACGCCGGGGGCTGCTGTCCCATCGCGTACTGGCCATAGGCCGGGGGCACCTGGCCCCATCCCTGGGGCTGCTGCGGCTGCGTCGGCTGCGGCGCGGCGTACGGCTGGGGGGTCGCGTACGGCGTCGGGGGCGGCGGCTCCTGCCCCTCGAACGGCGGCTTGCCGCCGTAGGGGTTGTCGAAGGAGCCGAACTGATCTGACATGCCGCGGAGCCTATCCGGCAGTCAGGGTCAACGGTTGCGGAACCACGCGGCGACCTCGGGGCGCAGCAGGAACGAGAAGGTCGCGACCGCGGCGCCGAAGAGGACCACCGCCGGCGGGAAGGCGAGCGCGAAGAGGAGCAGCGAGAGCGCCGAGATGCCGGCCGAGATCATCAGCGCGACCCGCGCCCAGGAGTGGCGGCGGATCGCGAAGACGGCGAACACCCCGGCGGCGACGCAGACGAGCGCCACCAGCACGGCCATGATCCAGACCGAGGCCACGATGATGTCGGTGGTGTAGAGCTGCGCCGCCTCCCGCATCGCCGGTTCGCTCTCCGCCTGCTTGCGCACCTGCTCGAGGATCAGGTCAGGGTTGGCGGTCGCCGTCGCCGCCGAGGCGAGCATCATCAGCGCGGTCAGCCCGGAGCCGATCCAGGTGAGCACCGCCGCCGCCATCACGGCGCCCGGGCGCCGCTTGGGCGCCGCCTTGGTGGTCTGGGCGACCGAGCCGGTCCACGGCGGCGGCTGCTGCTGGGAGAGCCGAGCCGGTCCGGAGGTCGAGCCGGTCGCGGTGGTCGGGGCGGTCGGGGTCTCCGGCGGAGCCGGAGCGACGTACGACTCCTGGTCGGGGTCGCCGGCCTCGATCGCCTCCCGCTTGGTCGGCGAGACGCCGTCGAACCAGTCGCGGGTGGGCGACATCCACAGGAGTACGACGGCCACGGCGGCCAGCGTGGACCAGAACCCTCCGCCGAACATCCCGGCCAAGAAGAGCGGCGCCGCGATGACAGTGAGCGCGAGCCGGGCCTGCTTGCTGCGCTGCAGCACATGCCAGCCGAGGATCACCGCCGCTGCCGCCATGGCGCCGGTGACCAGCGCCATCACGTGCATGAGGCCGAGGATGTTGTCGAGGCCGATCCCCGAGCCGGCGAGTGGCGGCTCGGCCAGCAGCTCCTCCACCCGCTCCCGGGTGTCCAGGCTGCGCAGCCCGGCGATCTGGTCCCAGGCCGTCACCACGGTGAGCAGTGAGCCGAGCACGATGAGCCACCCGGCGAGGGTGGCCTGACCGGGGCGGGGAAGCTTCGTTTCAGACATGTCGGGAATCATTTTCTCATCCCTGCCAACCCCACCCACGAGCGGGCGGCCACGTCGGCCGACGGGGGTGCCTATTCGGCGCGAAGGCGGTCGAAGACCTTGGGCACGGCGATGGCGGGAAGGGCCTCGGCGATCTCCTTCGCGCACGCCGCCGGGGTCGCGGTGGTGGAGTCGACGCGGAGGTCGTACGCGTGGGAGTAGACCAGGGTCTGCGAGCGGGCGAGGCCAGCCGGACGGTCACCGCGGGCCGCTTCACGCCGTTCGAGCTCCTCGGGCGAGCACCAGACCTCGATGAGCGTGACGTCGTAGCCGTCGAGCACCTCGAGCAGGTCCTCGAGGCGCCAGGTCTCGCTGAGCGGGTAGTCCATGATCACGTCGTTGCCGACCGAGGCCAGGGCCGCGACGGCGCGGTGATAGCCCAGGCGGGTCCGCCGCAGCATCTCGGCGATCCCGTCCTCGTCGAGCTCGCGGGTATGCACCGTCGACCGCATCCCGCTGATCCCGTCGACCGGCACCAGGAACCACGGATCCTCGAGCAGCGCCAGCAGCTCCCGCCCGATGCTGCTCTTGCCCGAGCTGGATGCCCCGTTGAGCAGGATGATCCGACCGTTACGCATGCGAGGAGGCTACTGGCCGCTACCGAATGCCGAGGCGTCACGTACGTCGGCCGAGTGGGCATCTGGATGC
>NZ_JBHVGB010000226.1:0-6736 GCF_042801335.1 Nocardioides sp. NPDC057577
GTCTCCTGTCGCGCTCGATTGGACCGTGTTGGTCTCGACACGACGTCGTTCGTCCCTCACGACGTCGGCTCGACCGACGGGGGCGGCTCGACCAGCGGGGGTGAATCGAGCGGCGAACGCACGCGAGGCCTCGGCGAAGCGACGGGCGAGGTGCGGATGGCCGGCCCAGTGCACATGGAGGTACGACGCGTGGACGGTGTCGCTGCTGAAGCCGGTCGGCGTGCCGTCGACGGTCCAGGCCGCCTGGGCACCGGCCGCGGGCGAGGTGGTGGTGCGGTGGAACTCGTGGCCGGTGACCTGCTCGCCGGCGCGGGTGAGCAGGGAGTCGGAGGCAGCGGTGGCCACCGGGTAGCGAAGCGTGAGTCGCTCGCTCATCGCGGCGTGGGCGGGGATGGCGCCGGCCATCGATACGCCGTCGAGGGACTCGGCCAGATAGAGGAGCCCGGCGCACTCGGCGACCGTCGGGGTCCCGGCCTCGACGGCGGCCCGGAGGTCGCGGAGGAGGCTGTGGTTGGCGGCGAGGTCGGCGGCGTACATCTCCGGGAAGCCTCCGCCCAGGTAGATCCCGCTCGTCCCCTCGGGAAGCGCGGGATCGGTGAGCGGGTCGAAGGAGCGTACGTCGCAGCCTGCCGCCTCCAGGAGCTCCTCGGTCTCGGGGTAGCGGAACGTGAACGCCCGCCCACCCGCGACCGCGATCACGGGACGCACTGTGTTGGTCTCGACACGCCCAGCGGTGGGCCCGCTGGTTGAGCCGGCGTCGTGAGGTACGAACGACGCCGTGTCGAAACCAACACGGTCGGCTTCGCGCAACGCCAGCAACGGATCCCACGGAGCATCATCGAGCCCGGGCGCCGAACGGGCGACCTCCAGCAAGGCACCCAGGTCCAGGTGGGCGGCAACCTGCTCACCCAGCCGCTCGATCAGCGCGACCGACTCGTCGCGCTCGGCGACCGGGACGAGCCCCAGGTGGCGCGACGGGGTGGCCAGCGACTCATCACGCGGCAGGAGACCGAGCACCGGCAGGCCGACCTGCTCCAGCGCTCGCCGGATCTCCTCGGCGTTCCGCCCGGGCGAGCAGCGGTTGAGCACGACTCCCCCGATGCGTACGGACGGGTCGAAGGCGGCCATCCCGGCGGCGATCGCGGCGGCGGAGCGGGACATCCGGGCGACGTCGAGGACCAGGACCACCGGCGAGGACGTCAGCGAGGAGACATGGGCGGTGGAGGCGAAGCCGTCGGTGCCGAGGCGGCCGTCGTAGAGGCCCATGACACCTTCGATGATCGCCACGTCCGCCCCGGCGGCGCCGTGGAGGAGCAGCGGCACGACCCGCGACTCCCCCACCAGATGAGGGTCGAGGTTTCGCCCCGGCCGCCCGGTGGCGAGCGCGTGGTAGCCCGGGTCGATGTAGTCCGGGCCGACCTTGTGACCGCTGACCTCGTGCCCGGCGGAACGCAGCGCCGCCATCAGCCCGGTGGCGATCGTCGTCTTCCCCGACCCTGTCGAGGGAGCCGCGACCACCAGCCGGGGCAGGGTCACCATTCGATGCCCCGCTGGCCCTTCTGGCCGGCGTCCATCGGGTGCTTGATCTTGGTCATCTCGGTGACCAGGTCCGCCACCTCGAGCACGGCGGGGTCGGCATCGCGGCCGGTGATCACGACGTGCTGGCGCCCCGGCCGCTCGGAGAGCACGGAGGCCACCTCCTCGGCGTCGACCCAGCCCCACTTGATCGGGTAGGTGAACTCGTCGAGGACCAGCAGGTCGTACGTCTCCGCGGCCAGGCACCGCTTGATCTCGGCCCAGCCCTCGGCGGCGGCCGCGGCGTGGTCCTCGGCCTCCCCCTGCTTGCGGCTCCAGGACCAGCCCGAGCCCATCTTGTGCCAGTCGACCGGCCCGCCCTCGCCGGTCTCCTCGTGCAGCGTCCCGAGGCGCTCGAGCACGGTCTGCTCGCCGATGCGCCACTTGGCCGACTTCACGAACTGGAAGACCCCGATCCGCCAGCCCTGGTTCCAGCCGCGCAGCGCGAGCCCGAAGGCGGCCGTCGACTTCCCCTTGCCCGGCCCGGTGTGGACCATCACCAGCGGCCGGTTGCGGCGCTGGCGGGTGGTGAGCCCGTCGTCGGGTACGTTCAGCGGCTGTCCCTTGGGCATCAGGCTGCTCCCTTCCCGCTGGTGGTGTAGCCGTGCACCGCGGAGGTCAGCGCCTCGGCGCTCACCTCGGCGACCGGCACGTGCTCGGCGCCCAGGTGCTCGGCCAGCCGGCGGGCCAGCCCGAGCCGCATCGGCCCGCTCTCGGAGTCGATGACGACGGTCGTGACACCGAGACCGGCGACGTACGCGGCGGCCTGCTGCGAGCGCGCGACCGCGCCCTTCCCGTGGGCTTTGGAAGTGGCGCGACCGTCGGTGACGACCACCAGCAGCGGCCGCAGATCGGGGTCGCGCAGGTGCTCGCGCTGGAGCACGCGGGCGGCCTCGAGGAGGCCTTCGGCCAGCGGCGTACGTCCTCCGGCGGGGATCTCGTCGAGACGGACCGCCGCGAGGTCGACCGAGCTCGTCGGCGGCAGCACCAGCTCGGCGCCCTCACCGCGGAACGTGATCATCCCGACCTTGTCGCGGCGCCGGTAGGCGTCCAGCAGCAGCGAGAGGACCGCGGCCTTGACCTGCGCCATCCGCTTGCGCGCGGCCATCGAGCCGGAGGCGTCCACGCAGAAGAGCACCAGGTTGGCCTCGCGGCCCTCGCGAATCGCGGTCCGCAGGTCCTCGGAGCGCAGCTCGACCTTGGCCGAGGTGCGCGAGCGGGCGCTCTGCTTGCCTGCGGCCGCCTTGAGCGTCTCGACGAGGTGGAGTGATCCGCGGGTGCTGACGCTGGCGCCGATCCGGCGGCCGCTGCTGCCGATCGCCTTGCTCCGGCCGCCGGTGCGGCCCGTACCGAGGCCCGTCACGGTCAGGAGGCGTGGGCGGTAGGCCGGGGCTGCGGCGGTGACGGACTCGCCTGCGGGAGCGGAGGGACTCTGTGGCTGGTCGGGTGCGTCATCGGCTGTGTTGGTCTCGACACCGCTCGCTTCGCTCGCGGGCTCGACCGACGGTGGCTGATCGGTCGAGCCGTCCCCATCGCTGGTCGAGCCGCCGGAGCCGCTAGGCGGAGGCGTGTCGAGACCAACAGAGTCGTCAGCGCCACCTTCATCCGAGTCCCCGCCCTCCGGCGGCTCGGGCGGCAGCTCCTCGTCGCCGAGGATGCGGTCGAGCAGGTCCTCGTCGAGCCCGGGAGCGTCGAAGGGGTTGCGTCGGCGGCGGTGCGGGAGGGCCAGCAGGGCGGCGCGGCGGATGTCTGCGCGGGTGACCTCGGAGCGCCCGGCCCAGGCCGCGTGTGCGACCGCGGTGCGGGCGGTGACGATGTCGGCGCGCAGCCCGTCGACCTCGAACGCCGCGCAGACCTCGGCGATCTTGAGCAGCCCCGGCGCGGTGAGCCGGACCTTCCCGACGAGGGCGCGCGCGGTGGAGACCCGAGCGGTCAGGTCTCGCTCGGCGGCCAGATAGCGCTCGACGAACCCGGGCGCGTCCAGGTCGAAGGCCATCCGACGGCGTACGACCTCCGCCCGAAGGTAAGGATCCCGGGGGGCGGCGACCTCGACGGTGAGCCCGAAGCGGTCCAGCAGCTGCGGTCGCAGCTCGCCCTCCTCGGGGTTCATGGTGCCGATCAGTACGAACCGGGCGGCGTGCTCGACCGAGACGCCGTCCCGCTCGACGCTGACCCGGCCCATCGCCGCCGCGTCCAGCAGCAGGTCGACGAGGTGGTCGTGGAGCAGGTTGACCTCGTCGACGTAGAGCAGGCCGCGGTGTGCCCGCGCGAGCAGCCCCGGCTCGAACTCGACCGCGCCGCGCGACAGCGCGCTCTCCAGATGGAGCGAGCCGACGACGCGGTCCTCGGTGGCCCCGACCGGGAGCTCGACCAGCCGCACCGGCCGGCTCTCCACGACGGCGGCGGACCCGAAGGGACCGTCCGGCGACTCCGCGGAGGGGTCGGCGGGGTCGATCGAGAACCTGTCCCCGGCGTAGACCGAGATCGAGGGCAGCACGGCCGCCAGACCGCGTACGGCCGTCGACTTCGCGGTCCCCTTCTCGCCACGGACCAGTACCCCGCCGATCTCCGGGGAGATGGTGGTCAGCACGAGCGCGAGGCCCATGTCGTCGAGGTCGTCCGCCTGGCAGCCGAGGACGGCAGAAAATGGGTAGTGCACCGGCATGAGAGGCTCCCGCTCCCTATCGCGTTGGATGGATGGACGCGAGGCCGGTCTTCGGACTTGTCGAGTCCCCGTGAGGGGGCTCGATTCACCGCAGCGGGCCTGTGCCGGAATCTCACCGGCTTCCCAGATTCTCCCCAGTCGGGGCACCTCGCGCCTGTGCGGTCACTGTAGCGTCTGGCCTCATGATCGTCGTGGTGGGCATCGGTGCCGGAGGTTGGGACGAGATCCCCGTACGTCACCAGCAGCTGATCCGGGAGTCGGCCGTCCTCCTCGGCGGCAAGCGTCATCTCGACCTCGTCCCGGATGCCCCCGGCCAGCGGCGCGAGCCCTGGCCGTCGCCGCTGCGCGAGGGGCTCCCGGCGCTCCTCGAGTCGCTGCCGGACGACTCCCCCGTCGTCGCTCTGGCCTCGGGCGACCCGCTGGTCTCCGGCATCGGGACGACCCTGATCTCGCTCCTAGGTCGGGAGAACGTACGTATCGAGCCGGCCGTCTCCTCCGTCGCCCTCGCCCGCGCCCGGATGGGCTGGGCGGCCGAGACGTGCGTGGTCGTCAGCCTCGTCGGCCGCGACGTGTCACTGGTCGCGCGCGAGCTCGCTCCCGGCCGCCGGATCCTTGCGCTCTCCTCCGACGAGTCGACTCCTGCCGCACTCGCGGAGCTCTTGGTCACAACCGGTTTCGGAGCCTCGACCATGACCGACCTGGGCGATCTGGGAGCGGAGTCGGAGAGCAGGCGCTCCGCGACGGCATCGACCTGGTCCGGCGAGTCGCCGCGGCTCAACATCGTGGCCATCGAGTGCGTCGGCGCCTCACTCCTCGGCTGGGCCGCGGGTCTTCCCGACGACGTCTTCGAGAACGACGGCCAACTGACCAAGCGTGACCTGCGGGCCTCGGCCCTGGCGCGACTGGCCCCCACGCCCGGGGCGCACCTGTGGGACGTCGGCGCCGGTGCCGGCTCGGTCGGGATCGAGTGGATGCGGGCGCATCCGACCTGCACCACGACCGCGATCGAAGGCAGCTCCGAGCGGGCGGCCAGGATCGCCCGCAACGCCGCCCGGCTCGGGGTTCCGGGACTGAACGTGGTCGAGGGCCGTGCACCCGATGCCCTGGCCGGCCTCCCTGCCCCGGATGCGATCTTCATCGGCGGCGGCGCGACCCGCCCCGGCGTGCTCGACACCTGCCTCGCCGCCCTGCGCCCCGGCGGGCGCCTGGTGGTCCACGGCGTCACGCTGGAGACCGAGCAGCTCCTGGCGCGACAGCACGCCGAGCTGGGCGGCGAGCTGACCCGGATCTCGGTGGAGTCCGTCGACGCGATCGGCACCTTCCGCGGCTGGGCACCCCAGCGCACGGTCGTGCAGTGGTCCTACAGCGCGCGCCAGCGCTCGCGAGGTGTCGATCCGGTCAGTGGCCCGGAGATACTGACGGACTAGCCGAACTTCTCCTCGTGGACCACCGTCGAGAGCGGCGAGCGGTGGCGCCAGCCGAAGCGCTCGAGGTCGGGGACGTCGGGGAGGTCGGCGACGGGCCCGACGCAGAGCCAGGCGACGGGACGTACGCCCTCGGGCATGCCGACCAGGTCCCGCAGGAACTCCTCACGGTAGAAGCTGACCCAGCCGACGCCGAGTCCTTCGGCGGTGGCCGCCAGCCAGAGGTTCTGGATGGCGCAGACGACTGAGTAGAGGCCGGCGTCGGCGATGGCGTGGCGGCCGAGGACGTTGGGCCCGCCGCGGGTCGGGTCGTAGCCGACCACGATGCCCAGCCCGGACTCGCGGATGCCCTCGATCTTGATCCTGGAGAAGGTCTCGGCCCGCTCGCCGGCCAGGGTCGCGGCGAAGGTGTCACGCTCGGTCGCGACGTGGGCGTGGAAGCGCTCGAGGCGGTCGGTGTCGCGTACGAGCACGAAGTCCCAGGGCTGCGACATGCCGACGCTCGGGGCGGCGTGGGCTGCGGAGAGGAGCCGGTCGAGCACAGCAGGATCGACGGGGTCGCCGGTGAACTCCGCACGCGTGTCCCGGCGGCGGTTGATGGCGTCGTAGAGGTCCATCAGGCACGCGCCTCCAGGTTTCGCGGGCGGGCCGCGTCGTAGAGGAACGACTCGCCCCCGTCGCGGGCCAGCGCGGGCCCGGCGAGGATCACGGCGGCCTGTCGCAGGCCGGCCTCCTCGACGGCGTCGGCGATCGTGGAGACCGTCCCGCGCAGGACCAGCTCGTCGGGCTGGCTGGCACGGTAGACGACCACGACCGGGCACTCGGGGCCGTAGTAGGGCACCAGCTCGGCCATCAGCTCGCGGGCGCGCCGGATCGCGAGATGGAGCACGAGCGTGGCCCCGGTCGCCGCGTACGCAGCCAGAGACTCCCCTTCCGGCATGGCCGTCGACCGGGCCTGCGTCCGGGTGAGGACGACCGACTGCGCCACCAGCGGGACGGTGAGCTCCCGTCCCACGAGCGCGGCCGCCGCCGCGTAGGCGGGCACGCCCGGCGTGACGTCCCAGGGCACCCC
>NZ_JBHVGB010000226.1:6746-7963 GCF_042801335.1 Nocardioides sp. NPDC057577
GGCATCGAGCCGCCGGGTCTGCTCCGCGACCGCCGAGTAGACCGACGGGTCGCCGGAGACGAGGCGTACGACCTGCTTGCCGCCCCGGTGAGCGGCGACGATCTCGCCGACGATCTGGTCCAGATCGAGCTTCTGGGTGTCGACCAGCCCGGCCGCGGGGCTGCAGTGTCCCAGCACCTCAGGGTCCAGGTAGGTGCCGGGATAGAGCACCACGTCGGCGGCCGCGAGCATCCTCGTCGCGCGCACGGTGAGCAGGTCAGCGGCGCCTGGACCGGCGCCGACGAAGTGGACGGCCTGCTGGCCGGTCACCGCACGTACCTCGGCGTCCAGACCTGCCCGGCCTCGGTGACCCGGGTCGAGCTCGCGCCCACGATGACCAGGCACTTCATGTCGATCGAGGCCGGATCCAGCTCGCCGAGGGTGGTCACGGTCAGCGACTCCTCCGCGCGCCCGATGTCGCGGCCGACGATGACGACGGTGTCCGGCTTGCGCTGCTCCAGGAGTACGTCGCGAGCTCGGCCGATCTGCTCGGTTCGCGAGCGCGAGGCCGGGTTGTAGATGGCCAGCACGAGGTCGGCGGCCGCGACCGCGCGCAGCCGGTCCTCGACGACGGACCACGGCTTGAGCCGGTCGGAGAGGGACATCACCGCGAAGTCGGCCCCGACCGGGGCGCCCGCCCGCGCGGCCACCGCCTGGACGGCGCTGACCCCGGGCAGCACCCGGACGCGTACGCCGGCGTAGGCCGGATCCTCGGCAGCCTCGAACACGGCGGACGCCATCCCGAAGACACCGGCGTCACCGCCGGAGACCACGGCGACCCGCTCCCCCGCGACCGCCAGGTCCAGCGCGTGCCGGGCCCGGTCGACCTCGACGGTGTTGCCCGACGCATGCCGGCGCAGGCCTTCGCGTTGCGGCACCCGGTTGACGTACGGCGCGTAGCCGACGACATGGCCGACCTCGGCCAGCGCCGAGCTGGCCTCGGGAGTCAGCCACGCCTCCGGGCCCGGGCCCAGCCCGACGACGAGCACCTCCCCGGAGGCCGAGCCTGTCGAGACGCCCCCGCGCATCACCTCGACAGACTCGACCTCTCCCTCCCCCGAGCCTGCACCCGCTGGTCGAAGGCCACTTCGTTCAGACCTCGGAGCCGCTAGGCGGAGGCGTGGGGGGCCGAAACCCCGGCCCAGCCGCGCGGCGGGGCGCCGGGGTGTGGGGGCACC
>NZ_JBHVGB010000227.1:0-7953 GCF_042801335.1 Nocardioides sp. NPDC057577
CCCTCGCCGCCGTTAAGATGCCTGCGTATAGACGGCCGAGTCGGCTCGATCTAAAGAGTCGTCTAGTCGTATGGGGGGGTATTTTTGAGCCGACTCGGCGTGGGTCTGGCGGGTTCCTAGCCCAGGTCCGCTCGGGTGCCGGCGTCGCGCTCCTCGGCGGCGGCCAGGATCACTGCCGCTGCGGCGGCGTCCTGGACGCCGACGCCCACGGAGAGGTAGGTGATGACGTCCGTCTCGCCGCGATCAAGAGTGGCTGTGCCGGTCAGGAGCGAGCCGAGGTCGATGATCTGGTCCGGGTCGACCGAACCGGAGGCGATGGCCTCGACGACGGGGCCGGAGTCAGTCAGCGCGGAAGGGCGGTAGTCGACGACCGCCTTGGAGCGGGCCAGCAGGGACGGCGGCAGCTCGACACGGTCGGGGGCGAAGGAGCCGACGCTGGCCACGGTGGTGCCGTCGGTGACCCAGGCGTCCTCGATCACCGGGGTGAGGGACGAGGTGCAGAGGACGACGATATCGGCGTTGCGTACGGCCTGTTCCAGGTCTGACGTCGCCGTGGCACCGCGCTCGGCGGCGATCTCGGCGGCGGCCGGGTTCCGGCCGAAGACCTGTAGGTCGGCGCCGGGGTGGGTCACCGCGAAGGCTGCGAGGTGGGCGCGGGCCTGGGCGCCGGTGCCGACGACGAGCACGTTCACGGCGGACGGCGCGACCTGCTGCATGGCGAGCGTGGTCGCGGCCGAGGTGCGCAGCTCGGTGACGCTGTCGCCGTTGATGATCGCGCGCGGTGCGCCGGTCTCGGCGTCGAGGACCGTGATGACCGAGTGGACGGCACCCAGGCCACGGGTGGCGTTGGCCGGGTTGACGCTGCCGAACTTGCTCACCGCGGGGGCGTCGGGGGCGATCCGCGAGGAGTAGCAGAAGGAGACCGACGAGTCCGGCCCCGGGACGAGCAGCCGGGGAGGCTGGACGGCCTCCCCGGCTCCGAGTCGGGTGAATGCCTCGCGCTGGGACTCCAGCGCGAGGCGGGGCGTGAAGATGCCGCGTACGTCTGTGGCGGAGAGGATCCTGACGGTCACCCCGCCACGCTAGTCCCTCAGACGGTGGCCTTCTCCGGGGTCTCCTCGAGCGCCACGTCCTTGGTCTCCTTGCCGATCAGCAGCGAGATCAGGGTGATCACTGCCATCACGGAGAGGTAGACGCCGACCAGGACGGGCGAGCCGTCGGCCTGCTTCCACAGCGCGACCGCGATGAACGGCGCCACCGCGGCGCCGAGGATCGAGGCGACGTTGTAGGAGATGCCGGAGCCGGTGTAGCGCACGCTGGTCGGGAACAGCTCCGGCAGCAGCGCGCCCATCGGGCCGAAGGTGAGGCCCATCAGGGAGAAGCCGAGGACCAGCCAGAGGATCACGCCGACGGTGCCGGCGTTGACCAGCGGCACCCAGGCCAGGCCGAAGACGATGATCCCGAGGGTGACCGCGATCAGCAGCCGGCGGCGGCCGAAGCGCTCGGCCAGCGGCCCGGAGACCATGGTGAAGATGCCGAAGAAGATCACGCCGAAGATCAGCATCAGCACGAAGGACGTGTAGCCGTAGCCGAGGCCGGGCACCGGGAGGTCCGTGGCGGCGGTGCCGAACGACAGCGAGAACGCGGTCATCAGGTAGAAGAGGACGTACGTCGCCAGCATGAAGAAGGTGCCGAGGATCAGCTGCTTGCCCTGGTTGCGCACGACCGAGGCCAGCGGGACCTTGCGGACCAGGCCGGCATCCTGGCTCTTGGTGAACACGTCGCTCTCGACCAGACGCAACCGGACCCACAGGCCGACGATGACCATGACCGCCGAGAAGAGGAACGGCACACGCCAGCCCCATGCCAGGAAGGCGTCCGACGGCTTGGTCGGGTCGGCGCCCTCGGCGGAGAGCAGCGCGGCGATCGCCAGGAACAGGCCGTTGGAGAGGATGAAGCCCAGCGGCGCGCCGAGCTGCGGGAACGTACCGTAGATCGCGCGCTTGCCCTCGGGAGCGTTCTCGGTGGCGACCAGGGCGGCACCGCTCCACTCGCCGCCGAGCGCGAAGCCCTGGGCCAGGCGCATCAGCACGAGCAGCGCGGTGGCGACCCAGCCGACGGTCTCGTACGTCGGGAGCGCACCGATCAGGAAGGTCGCGATGCCCATGGTGAGCAGCGAGATCACCAGCGTCGTCTTGCGGCCGAGACGGTCGCCGAGGTGACCGAAGAAGATCGCGCCGATCGGGCGGGCGACCATCGCCGCGCCGAAGACGGCGAAACTCGCCAGGAGCGCGGTGGTCGGGTCGCCGGCCGGGAAGAAGAGGGCGGGGAAGACGAGGACGGCTGCGGTCGCGTACGCGTAGAAGTCGTAGAACTCGATCGTCGTCCCGATGAGACTGGCGACGAGCACGCGGGAGCGTGGGTTGGCCGGTGCGGGGGTGGCGGACATGGTCTCTCTCCGAGGTCTGGAAGTGCCCGCGCTCTCGCGGGCCGTCCCATTATATGAGAGTGCAATATCGGTTAGTGAGACGGGTTCGGGTTGTGGTCGCCGGCGATGGGCGCTGGCCGGTGGTGACCTGGCGGTCTGTGACAATGAGCGAGTGAATGCGACTGCCTCGGATCTGGCGAATGAGCTGCGCAACCAGGGGATCAGCCGGGTCGACGACTCGCCGCTGGCCCGGGCGCTCTACTCCAGTGACGCGAGCCTCTACCGGGTCGTGCCCTCCGTCGTCGTACGGCCGCAGTCCCGCGACGAGCTGCTCGCCGTGCACGCGGTGTCCCGTGCGACCGGGGCGCCGGTGACGATGCGAGGTGCGGGCACCTCGATCGCCGGCAACGCCGTCGGGTCCGGGATCGTCGTGGACACCCGGGACCTGCGGACCATCTACGAGATCGACCCCGAGGCGCGGACCGCGCGGATCGACCCGGGCGTCGTGCACGCCGACCTGCAGCGGGCGGCTGCCCCGCACGGGCTGCGGTTCGGTCCGGACCCGTCCACGCACACCCGCTGCACCATCGGCGGGATGATCGGCAACAACGCCTGCGGCAACCGTGCGCTGGGCTACGGCCGCACGGTCGACAACATCGAGGCGCTGACCGTGCTCTTCGGCAACGGCGAGCAGGCGGTCTACGCGGACGGAGTCTCCTCGGGAGAGACCGCGGAGCGGCTCCAGGCGCTCGTGGGTTCTCACCTGGCGCACGTACGCACCGAGTTCGGCCGCTTCGGCCGCCAGGTCTCGGGCTACTCGCTCGAGCACCTGCTGCCCGAGAAGGGCGGTCGGGTCGACCGGTTCCTGGCCGGCACCGAGGGCACCCTGGCGACCGTCCTGGAGACGACCGTGCGGCTCGTCGAGGACTCGCCCGGGCGGCTGCTGCTGGTGCTCGGTTACCCGACGATGGCGGAGGCGGCCGATGCGGTGCCTTCGTTGTTGGCGGTGGCGCCGGGGCGGCTGATCGCGTGCGAGGGGATGGATGCCCGGATCGCCGACCTGGTGCGTGCCAAGGGCCGCCCGGTGCCGGATCTCCCCAAGGGCGCCGGCTGGCTGATGGTCGAGGTCGCCGGTCAGGATGCTCCTGACCTGGTGCAACGTCTTGCTGCGGAGTCGGGCGCGCTCGAGTCTCGGCTGGTGTCGGACCCGGCTGAGGCGGCTGCGTTGTGGCGGATCCGCGAGGACGGTGCGGGTCTCGCCGGGGTCTCGCTGCCGACACCGGCCCACTCCGGCTGGGAGGACGCCGCGGTCCCGCCGGAGCACCTCGGCGCCTGGCTGCGGGACTTCGAGGGGATCCTTTCGGACTTCGGGCTGCACGGCTATCCCTATGGCCACTTCGGCGACGGCTGCATCCACTGTCGCATCGACTTCCCCTTCGCCCCGGACTCGCCGGAGTCGGCGCAGGTGTTCCGGGAGTTCATGACCGCGTGCGCCACGCAGTTGGTCACCTATGGCGGCTCGCTGTCGGGCGAGCACGGTGACGGGCGGGTGCGCTCGGAGCTGCTTCCTCTCATGTACGACGCCACCTCCATCCAGCTCTTCGAGCAGGTCAAGGGCATCTGCGACCCCTCGGAGCTGCTCAACCCGGGCAACATCGTGCGGCCCGCCTCGATCACCGACGACCTGCGTCCGGTGCGGCCCCGTGCCCTTCCCCGGACCGGCCTGCGGCTCGTTCACGATCATGGTGACCTGGGTGCCGCGGTGCACCGCTGCACCGGCGTCGGCAAGTGCGTCGCCCCGAAGACCGCCGGCGTGATGTGCCCCTCCTACCTCGCCACCCGCGAGGAGAAGGACTCGACCCGTGGACGCGCGCGGGTGCTGCAGGAGGCGCTGGACGGGTCGCTCGTCGGTGGGCTCGGCGACCCTGCGGTGGGCGAGGCGCTCGACCTGTGCCTGGCCTGCAAGGGGTGTGCGTCCGACTGTCCCACGGGCATCGACATGGCGACGTACAAGTCCGAGGCGCTCTACCAGAAGCACGACGTCCTCGGGGAGCGGCGGCCGCGCTCGCACGCTCTTCTCGGGCAGCTGCCGAAATGGGCACGGCTCGCGGCGCCGTTCACCCAGATGGCCAACGCGTCGCTGAAGATCTCGCCGCTCGCCAAGATCGCCAAGAAGACCGCCGGCATCGACCAGCGGCGCTCGATCCCCGCGTTCGCGCCGAAGACACTGAAGCGGTCGGCGCCGACCGCGAAGCTCCCCGAGACCCCGGACGTGTGGATCTGGGCCGACTCCTTCACCGACCACTTCTTCGCCCAGTCCGGTCATGGCGCGATCGCGTGGCTCGAGTCGCAGGGCCTGACCGTGCGCGTGATCGGCGAGAAGGCCTGCTGCGGGCTCACCTGGATCACCACCGGCCAGCTCGATGACGCGCGCGCGATCATGGAGAAGACGGTTCGTACGCTCGCGCCCTATGTCGCCTCCGGCGTCCCTGTCGTCGGTCTGGAGCCGTCGTGCACCGCGACGCTGCGGTCGGACTCGGTGGAGCTCTCGGCGCTGCCCGAGGCCGAGGTCGTGCGTAGCGGGATGCTCACGTTCGCCGAGCTGGTGACCCGTCTGGTGGCCGAGGGGCGGGTGACACTGCCCGACCTGACCGGCGTCGAGGTGGTCGCGCAGCCGCACTGCCACCAGCACGCCGTCCTCGGCTGGGCGGCCGACGAGGCGCTGCTCGTCAAGACTGGGGCGAACGTCACCCGGGTCTCCGGATGCTGCGGCCTCGCCGGCAACTTCGGGGTCGAGGAGGGGCACTACGAGGTGTCGGTCGCGGTCGCCGAGACCCACTTGCTCCCGGCCGTCCGGTCCCACCCCGACGCCGTCGTCCTGGCCGACGGGATGTCGTGTCGCGTCCAGCTCGACGACCTCGCCTCGGTGCCCACCATGCACCTCGCCGAGCTCTTCGCCTCGCGCGTCTGATCCGCGGACGGGGCCGGCAGGCTCTGTGTAACACGCTGTTCGTAGGACTACTCGCCCTATTGGAACGACCTGATAGTCCTACGAACGACGTGTTACATGCGTGACGGCACCCCTCGGCGTACACCGTGGATGGGTGTTGCTGCCCGGCCCGCGCCTAGACTGAAGCGGTGAACCCGCGTTACCGCCGAATGATCATTCCCGGCGCGCTGGTCGCCCTTCTGCTGGTGGTCGTCATTGCCGGGGTGCTGAGTTGAGCAGAGAGTCCGAGCCGCTGCTGCGGGCGCTGAACCGGATGCGATCGGTGATCCTGGATCCCGAACAGCTGGTCAAGGCCGTCGCGTCGGGCAAGCAGCGTGGCAGCACGCCGAAGTGGCGTCGCGCCGAGATCCGCTACGTCGACCTGAAGGCCGGTCGACACCTGCAGATCACGACGTACGACGCGACCCAGGCGTTCACCGCGAATCATCCCGTCGGAGATAGTTCGGCACTGGATGATCTCCTCGATGAACCGTTCGCCAACTGGATCGTGACGACGGCGACCGAGCAGACCCAGATCCAGGCGAAGTCGCCGACGACGGCGCTGGTCTCGACCACGGAGCTGACCGCGCCGGTCGAGGTCGAACGAGGCCATGACCAGGCAAAAGAGCGGCTGCTGCCGGAGTCCGACCCGGTCTTTCGGGTGCTCGGGCTCTCGGACAAGGACGGGAAGCTCAAGCCGTCGCGCCAGGCGAAGTACCGCCAGGTCGAGGAGTTCCTGCGCCAGCTGGACGCCGCCCTGACCGACGCGATGAAGTCCGGCAAGGTCCGACAGCCGACCGCCGAGGATCCGCTGCGCATCATCGACCTGGGTGCCGGCAACGGCTACCTGACCTTCGCCGCCCAGCGCTACCTCACCGAGGTCCGCGAGCTCGCCGTCGTCGTCACCGGCGTCGACGTCAAGGAGCAGTCGCGGGAGCACAACTCGAAGATCGCCGCCGAGCTCGCCAAGGAAGTCGGATACAGTCACGCCGAGTTCGTGGCCGGGACGATCGAGGGCGTACAGCTCACCGAGAAGCCCGACGTGGTGCTTGCTCTGCACGCCTGCGACACCGCCACCGACGACGCCCTCGCCCGCGCGATCGAGTGGGAGGCCCCGCTGGTGCTGGCCGCGCCCTGCTGCCACCACGACATCGCCGCCCAGCTCCGCAAGGCCCCGACGCCGGCGCCCTACTCCATGCTCACCCGCCACGGCATCCTCCGTGAGCGCTTCGCCGACACGTTGACCGACGCGCTGCGCGCGTCGCTGCTACGGCTCGCGGGCTACCGCGTCGAGGTGGTGCAGTTCGTGGAGAGCCAGCACACCCCGCGCAACACCATGCTCCGCGCGATCCGCACCGGCTCGCCGGTCAAGGGCGGCTCGGTGAAGAAGGAGTACGACGAGCTGGTGGCCGAGTGGAACGTACGTCCGAAGCTCGGCGAGCTGCTCTCCGGGCGATGAAAGCGGTCGTCGCCGCCGCGGGCGCGCTCGGACTGGTGCTGCTCACGTCCGTGCCTGCGAGCGCGGCCGGCGACGAGGTGCTCTTCGCATTCTCCGACCCGACGATCAGCGAGGCCAGTGCGCTGACGCCGCTCGGCAAAGGTCTGTACGCCACCACCAACGACTCCGGGGACAGCGGACGCGTCTTCACCGTCGACTCGCGAGGTGACACGGTCGGCGTGACCCACTGGGCTGCCGACCCGGTCGACGTCGAAGGCCTCGCGCCCGCAGGCGGCAACCACGTCTGGGTCGGCGACATCGGTGACAACAACAGCGTCTGGGACTCGATCAGGATCGCGAAGGTGCGTGTCGGACGGGGCGAGCGCACGGTCTCGCCGACCGTCTACGAGCTCGTCTATCCCGACGGGCCGCACAACGCCGAGTCCCTGCTGGCTCACCCCGACGGCCGCGTGTTCGTCGCCACGAAGGACTGGGGAGGCGGGCGGCTCTACGCTGTGCCGAAGCGCCTCGACCCCGACGCCCCCAACCGGTTGAAGGAGGTCGCCCCGGTCATCCCGATGGCCACCGACGGCGCCTTCTTCCCCGACGGCAAGCACCTGGTCGTACGCGGCTACTACTCCGCCACGATCTACGACTGGCCCTCGATGGACCGGGTGGGCTCGTTCCGGACCCCCGACCAGGAGCAGGGCGAGGCCATCGGCGTCACCGCGAAGGGCGAGATCGTCGTGACCAGCGAAGGCATCCGCGCCGAGGTGATCCGGGTCGACCCCGAGCTGGTGAGCGAAGTGCTCGGCGACGAGCCGTCCCCGACGCCTGACCCGAACACGGCCGACCAAGCCGATCCGGCGAGTAACGACGAAGCCGAGAACAAGGACGGCGACCCGGACGCCGGCGGTTCGCTGGGACCGGTCGCGCTCGTGGCGCTCGCCGTCGCTGCGTACTTCATCTTCCGCAAACGCAAATAGCGCCGAGCCGGATGGCACCTCCCGCTGGTCGAGCCGCCGGAGCCGCTAGGCGGAGGCGTGTCGAGACCAACACGGTGACCTCCGCGCTAGATCGCACCGTGTTGGTCTCGAC
>NZ_JBHVGB010000228.1:0-7884 GCF_042801335.1 Nocardioides sp. NPDC057577
GTCGAGATCAAGCAAGTGATGCTTTAGCCAGAGCGCGTTTCGCCCTCAGGGCACGAGCAGCCAGCGGCCGTCGGAGCCCGGTGCCGCCACGGCCTCCTGGTAGGCCTCGGCGGCCTTGCTCAGCGGTCGGGTCGCGGCGATCCGGGTCGGCACGGTGCCGTCGGCGGCCAGCTGGAGGAGTCCGGCCAAGACCGGTCCGTCGGCGTGGCTCATCACGGTGGAGACCTCGATGCCGCGCTCCGGCTCCGGGGCGCGGCCGGGCTTGACGCTGACGTAGCGGCCGTTGTCGCGTACGCCTGCCAGGGCCGGTTCGTTGAGGGCCGCGAGGTCGAGGACGGCGTCGTGGGCGCCCGGCTCGATCTCGGTGACCGTGTGGTCGGCACCGGTGGCGAGGTGCTCGGTGCCGGGGCGTACCAGGGCGTCGACCGTCCAACCGTCGGATTTGGCGAGCGCCGAGGCCCACAGGCCGACGCCGCCGGCGGCACCGGTGACGAGAAGGCTGCCGCGCTCGCTGCCGAGCAGGTCGAGCGCCTGGCGGGCGGTGAGCGCGTTGAGCGGCGCCGCGGCGGCCGCCTCGAGGGTCAGCCCGTCGGGTATGGGCGCAGCGTCGGAAGCGAGGAGCACGACCTCGGTCGCGTGGGCGCGAGCGCCGGCGGCCGGGTTGCCGTGGAACCCTGCGACCCGGTGACCGACAGCGAAGGTCGCCACCGCCTCGCCGACCTCGGTGACCACGCCGCTGAAGTCGAAGCCGAGGCCGATCACATCGGGGAGTCCGATGGCTGCGTGGTCGCCGGCGACGAAGGCGTCGAAGAGGGTGAAGCCGGCCGCGGCCACCTCGACCCGGATCTCGTCGGCGCCGAGCTGATGGGGCGGGAGCTCCTCGAGGCGCGGGGTCGGGTCGCCGGCGCGGGAGATGAGTGCGTACATGGTGTTCGTCCTTTGCGGTGGTTGGCGTGCTTGCGTGTACTACTTTCGGTGCCCTACTCTCTTTTGGGAAGAAGGCACTTTGAAGTGGCGTACGCACCTGGAGGTCTGCCATGGGGACGACGACGGCCGAGCGGCCCGGATACGAGCACAGCGGATTCGACGCGTTCTCGGCGCTGTGTCCGAGCCGGCGGCTCCTGGACACGATCGGTGACAAGTGGGTGAGCCTGGCGATCGTGGCGCTGGGGCTCCGCGGCCCGCTGAGGTATTCGGAGCTGGCGTCGCAGATCGAGGGAGTGAGCCAGAAGATGCTGACCCAGTCGCTGCGGAAGATGGAGCGCGACGGCCTGCTGATCCGCACGGTGACCCCGTCGGTGCCGGTGCGGACCGACTACGAGCTCACCCCGCTCGGCCAGACGCTGCTTCCGGTCATCGGCCACCTCAAGACCTGGGCCGAGGAGCACATGCCGGAGGTTGACGCTGCTCGGACGGCGTACGACAGCAGGGTCTGAAGAAATCTCGAAACGAGATGCAACGGACCGGCACGCCCGCACGTCTCAGGGGTGGGACGATGAATTGTCTGCTACTCGAGGAGCGACGATGCGGCACATGCGGCTGATGATGGTCGGTCTCGGGATCCTCGGCGTGCTCGCGGCGGGAGGTTGTGCGTCGACGACGGACGGGGCGGTCGACGCGTCACCATCTGCCTCCGGGACCGCGGACCCCTCCCAAGCGAGCAGCACGGCATCGTCCCCGACTCAGTCCTCACCGGCGGCCACGGGGGGTTCGCCGGTGAGGACTGAGTCTTCCGACCCTGCGCCGGCGGGTCCGGTGACGCCGAAGTGTGCCAATGCCGACCTGAAGGCCGGCTATCGCGCGACCGACTCGGGTGCGGGCTCACGGTTCGGTGAGATCACGCTGACCAATGTCTCCGACCAAGCGTGTGCCCTCGGTGGCTTCGGCGGGCTCTCGTACGTCGGGGGCAACGACGGCACCCAGGTCGGCGCGCCCGCGGCGCGTGAGGGCAAGTGGCGCACGGTGATCATGAAGCCGGGGCAGGTGGCGGTCAGCGAGGTCTCCGAGTCGACGGCCGAGAACTACCCGGCCTCGGACTGCAGGCCGACCGAGGTGGACGGGTTCCGGATCTACGTGCCGGACTCCTACGACTCCCAGTTCGTCCGGCACCAGACGACCGGGTGTGCGGACAAGAACGTGTCGCTCCTGTCTCATCACGCGTTCCACTAGCTGCCATCCGTCGGACGTGCTGCGCGAGGTGCTGGCCGAGCACGGCTACAAGCTCCCGCGTATATACGCAGGTCAGCACTGAGGAAGTGGCCTACCCTCTGGGGTATGGCAGTTGATCTGGACAGACACGTCCGCGGGATCGTCGATGGGGTCGCCTACCTGGTGCTGGCGACCTCGGATCCCGACGGGCGCCCGCGTACCTCGCCGGTCTACTTCTCCCACGACGGCTACCGAGACCTCTACTGGGTCTCGGCACCCGATGCGCAGCACTCCCGCAACATCGTCCGCGACCCACGCGTGGCCGGAGTCATCTTCGACTCCTCGGTGCTGCCGGGGTCCGGGGCGAGCGCTGCGTACGTCACCGGGATGGCGCGCCAGGTGCCCGACTTCGAGCTCGAGAAACGCTGCGAGGTGGCGTTCCACCGGCTGGTCGGGACCGCTCGGGCGTTCAAGCCGGAGCAGCTGCGCGGCGAGGCGTCGCTGCGGCTCTACGTGATGGACGTCGAGCTCTGGGAGGCGCACCTTCCCGGCGTCGACCCGGACGACGACGCCGCACCCGAGACCAGGGTCGAGGCCGACCCAGAGCTCTGAGGCGGGTCAGGTCGCGGGGCGGAAGAGGAGGTGGATCTCCTCGCGCAGCTCGAGCCGCTCGATGCCGATACCGTAGACCGGCTCCAGGATCTCGGGGCGGAGCACCTCGTCGACGGTGCCGCGCGCGGCGACGCGGCGCCGGTCGAGCAGCACCAGGTCGTCGCAGTAGCGGGCCGCCAGGTTGAGGTCGTGGAGCACGACGATCGCCGTCGTCCCCAGCTTCCGCACCAGGGACAGGATCTCGTGCTGGTAGCGGATGTCGAGGTGGTTCGTCGGCTCATCGAGGAGCAGGTGGGTCGCCTCCTGCGCCAGCGCCCGGGCGATGAGCACCCGCTGCCGCTCGCCCCCGGAGAGGGCGGCGAAGGAGCGCGGGCCGAGGTGGGTCCCGCCGACCCGCTCCAGGCACTCCGCGGCGATCGCCAGGTCGTGCTCGCCGGCCCTGGCGAAGGCGGACAGATGCGGCGTACGTCCCAGCAGCACCATCTCGCCGGCGGTGAGGGCGGTGTCGGTGCCGGACTCCTGGACCACGACCGCCAGGCGCCGGGCGACCTGCTTGGCGGGGAGGGTGGCGAGGTCGTCGCCGTCGATCTCGACGGTGCCGCTGCCGCGAAGGGCGCCGTAGAGCAGCCGGAGGAGGGTCGTCTTGCCGCTCCCGTTCGGGCCGATCAGGCCCAGCACCCGGCCCTCGTGGGAGGCGACGTCGACGTCCTCGAGGATGCTCGTGGTGCCGTACGTCCAGGACAGGCCGGCGGCCTCGATCACTTGGCGAACCTGTCGATGATCCGCTCGAGGCCGTCGACGGAGAGGGCCGAGGGCGGCTCGGTGAAGTTGAACAGCTGTGCCATCACGTCGCCGTTCCTGACCGCGGTGAGGTCCTCGGCGCCGGCGAGCTGGGTGATCGACTCCTCGACCTCCTTGGGGTCGCCGGTGTTGTGGAGCAGGATGATCACGTCGGGGTCGCGCTCGAGGAGATCCTCGGTCGAGACCTCGAAGACCCGCTCGTCGACGTCGGCGAAGACGTCCTCGAACCCGGCCGCCTCCAGCTGCGGGTGGGCCATCGACTTGGTGCCGTAGGCGTAGGTGACGCCGCCGCCGACGGTGGGGTAGAGCACCGCCGCCGTACGTCCTTCGCCGACCTTCTTCGTCTTGAGCGCGGTGACACGTTTGCGCAGGTCAGCGACAGCCTGGGCGGCTTCGTCCTTCTTGTCGAAGACTCTGCCGTAGGCCTCGAGCTGGCTGTAGACGTCATCGAAACCGGGGTCCTCGACACCCTCGGGGCACATCGCCGGCTCCTCGAGGAGGCTGATGTCGACGGCGTCGAGGGTGTCCCGGGAGAGGTTGTCGACCTCGCCGAGGACCAGGTCGGGCTCCTCGGCGATCACGATCTCCTTGGAGATCTGCAGATGGCCGCTGGTGTCCATCTCGTCGGTGAGCAGCGGGATGTCGTCGAGCTCGGCCTGGGTCTCGGCGTCGTAGTAGTCGGCGGGGTACTCGCCGGCCCTGGCCACGACCTGGTCCATCACGCCGAGCGCGTGCAGATAGGGGACCGCGGAGCTCTTCAGCATCACGACGCGCTCGGGCGGCGCGTCGAAGGTGACCTCGGCGCCGCAGTTCTCGATGATGACAGGGGAGCCGTCCGCGGTGGCCTCGTCACCGGTGGCGTCGGCGCCGCAGGCGGTGGTCGTGGCCAGCACGAGGGCTGCGGTGGCGAGCATGGGGCGGATCATTGTCGGCTCCTTGATGGTCAGACGTCGCGCGCCGAGAAGCGCCGGATGAGGACGATGAGGAACGGGGCGCCCAGGAGCGCGGTGACGATCCCGATCGGGATCTCCTGGGGCTGGAGGAGCACGCGGGCGAGCACGTCGGCCCAGACCAGCAGGATCGCGCCCATGAGGGCGGCGGCCGGGATCGCGACGGAGTGGGCGGAGCCGACGGCGCGGCGGGCCAGGTGCGGCACGACCAGGCCGACGAAGCCGATGCTCCCGGCTGCCGAGACGACGACGCCGACGGTCAGGGCCACCATGACCAGCAGCAGGGTGCGGAAGCGGTCGGGGGAGATGCCAAGGGTGTGGGCGGTCTCGTCGCCGATCGCGAGCGCGTCGAGACCGCGACCGGACAGGGTCAGCAGGGTGATGGTGGCGAGCACGGCGACGGCCACGACGGCGAGCAGGCCGTCCCACTGGGCCAGGCCGAGGGAGCCGAGCAGCCAGAACATCACCGACCGCGCACCCTCGGCAGAGCCCGAGGCGAAGATCAGGAAGCTGGTCAGGCCGTAGAGCAGGTAGCCGACCGCGACACCGGAGAGCAGCAGCCGCAGCGAGGTGACCCGGCCGCCGCTGCGGGCGAGCGCGAACACCAGGAACGACGCCGCGAGAGCGCCGAGGAAGGCGGAGCCGGGGAGGGCGTACGCCCCCAGGCCCGTGCCCACGCCGAACAGGATCGCCGCCGCGGCCCCGCTGGAGGCGCCGGAGTTGATCCCGAGCAGGTAGGGATCGGCGAGCATGTTGCGGACCATCGCCTGCAGTGCCATGCCGGTGACGGCCAGGCCCGCTCCGACCAGGGCGCCGAGGAGCACACGGGGGAGGCGTACCTTCCACACGATGGCCTCCTCGGTGGCCTTCCAGCCGGCCTCGGGCAGCCCGAGGAGGTGGTGGCCGAGGATCTGCGCGACCGTCCCTGGAGTGACGTACGCAGCCCCCAGGCCGACCGCGACCACGACCGTCACCACGGCGGCGGCGAGGAGGCCCAGGAGCCAGGCGACGGCGCGCCGACGGCGGCGACGTACGCCGAGGGGGTCGTGCACGTGGGGGCCTTCCGAGACTGCTTCAGGACTAATGCGAAGAACTTGCAATAAGTTAGCAGAGGCCCGCTTCGGCCAGAGGTGAGGGTTCTTTCGCGGGCCGTTGGCCGGTTCTGGGAAGATATGCGCATGACCTCGTCCCTTCCGCAGTCAGCTGACGTGCTCGTCGTCGGGGCCGGCCCAGCGGGCTCTGCCGCGGCGGCCTGGCTGGCGCGCGCCGGGGTCGATGTCCTGCTGACGGACGCGGCCGTCTTCCCGCGTGACAAGACCTGCGGTGACGGGCTGACCCCGCGCGCGACCCACGAGCTGGTCCGGCTCGGGCTGGAGGACTGGCTGCGCGCCCACCCGGTCTCGAAGGGCCTGCGGGCGCACGGCTTCGGGCAGACGCTGCACCTGCCCTGGCCCGGTGGAACGCTGCCGTCGTGGGGCTCCGCGGTGCCGCGGACCGAGCTCGACGACCACCTGCGCACGGTCGCGATCAAGTCCGGCGCGACCGCTGTCGACGGCGTGCGCGCGGTCGACGTTCGGTGGGATGGAGAGCGGATCGCCGCGGTCGTCTTCGAGGGCGGCCATGAGGTCGCGTGCCGGTCGGTCGTGGTCGCCGACGGGGTGCGCTCGCCGCTGGGGAAGGTGCTCGGCCGCGAGTGGCACCGCGACACCGTCTACGGCGTCGCCGGACGGGCCTATATCGCCTCCGACCAGGCCGACGACGAGTGGATCTCCTCCCATCTGGAGCTGCGTGACGAGTCCGGTGAGGCGCTGCCCGGCTACGGCTGGATCTTCCCGCTCGGTTCGGGTGAGGTGAACATCGGCGCCGGCGCGCTGGCCACCTCGAAGCGCCCTGCGGACGTCGCGATCAAGCCGCTGATGAGGCACTACACCGAGCAGTGTCGCGAGGAGTTCGGGCTCACGGGCGAGCTGCGGGCGGAGAAGTCCGCGCTGCTGCCGATGGGTGGTGCGGTCTCCGGTGTCGCCGGCGCCAACTGGGCGCTGATCGGCGACGCCGCCGGGTGCGTGAACCCGCTCAACGGCGAGGGGATCGACTACGGCCTGGAGACCGGGCGGATGGTCGCCGACGCGCTGATCGCGGGGGAAGACCTGGCCACCGCTTGGCCGGCGACCCTGCGCGAGCACTACGGCGAGGCCTTCTCCATCGCCCGCCGTCTGGCCGGCGTCGCGACCCGTCCCCGTCTGGTATCCACCCTCGGACCTGCGGGAATGCGCTCCGACTGGCTGATGACTCTGGCCCTGCGGTGGATGGGCAACCTGGTCACCGACGAGGACCGTGACCGGGCCGCCAAGGTGTGGCGCTGGGCCGGTCGCCGCTCGTTGGCTCTCGACTCCCGACCCCCGTTCAGCTGATGGCGACGCGGAATCGGGGCCGCGGTGGGCGGCGACGCAAGCTTCCGAAGGTGCAGCGGGTGGGGGCGTACGCCGTCATCATCCGGGCCGGTGCGGCCGCCGAGCCGGAGATCCTGCTCAGTCGGCTCTCGGAGAAGGTCACGCCGGAGGAGCGGTGGACGCTGCCCGGCGGTGGCATCGACCACGGCGAGAACCCCCGCGACGCGGTCGTGCGCGAGGTCTACGAAGAGGCCGGGGTGCCGGTCGAGGTCGGTGTCGAGGCACGGGTCTACTCCGTCCACCAGGCCAAGGCCTGGCGGCTGGGCCGGCGTGTCAACTCGCACGCGATCCGGATCGTCTTCGACGGCTGGGTGCCCCACGACGCTCCCGAGCCGCAGACGATGGAGGTCGACGGGTCCACCGCGGAGGCGGCCTGGCTGCCGCTGGCGGCCGTGACGAGTGGCGAGATCCCGACGTCCCCGCTGGTCACCGATGCTCTCGACGTGCGCAAGCCGACGCGGATGCAGCGGCTCGCCGCGTACGCGTTCATCACCCGCCCCTCCGACGACGCGATCCTGCTCACCCGGATCTCGCCGCTCGGCTATCACTCGGGCACCTGGACGCTGCCCGGTGGCGGCGTCGACTTCGGCGAGCAGCCGCGCGAGGCGCTGAAGCGCGAGGTGGTCGAGGAGTGCGGCCTCAGCTGCGAGGTCGGCGCCGTGCTCGATGTGCACGACGTGAACATCACCGGCACGGCCCCCAGCGGTCGTCACGAGGAGTTCCACGGCGTCCACCTGATCTTCGCCGCGACGGTCGCCGACGGTGCGAGCCCCACGGTGGTCGAGCAGAACGGCACCACCGACGACGTACGTTGGGTGACCCGTGACGAGCTGGCGGCGCTTCCGCTCCTCGACGTCGTCACCGCGGCCCTCGACGCCGAGAAGAAGACTGCGTAAAGAACGCCGAGTCGGCTCGTTCTAACG
>NZ_JBHVGB010000229.1:0-7876 GCF_042801335.1 Nocardioides sp. NPDC057577
ACCAGGCCCAGCGCGACCACCGCGGTGCCGATCCAGACCATCGGTCCGGGCACGATCCCGTGGAGAGGTACGCCGAGGCCGGCCGCCGCCACGGGCACGACGCCGGTCAGCAGGCCGGCGCGGCCGGAGCCGAGGCGCTTGACCGCTGTGAACCAGAGCAGGAACGCGAGCGTGGTGACGACCGCCGCCAGGTGGAGCGCCGCGAGCAGGTCGCCGGTGTCGAGCGTGGTGACGGCGGCCGGTCCTTCGGCAGTGACACCGATGACGGCCATGCCGGCGGTGGCCATCCACACCGAGTGGAACGAGACGCCGAAGGCGCCCAGGCGCGGGAGGACGGGCACCGCCAGGAGCGTGAAACCCGCCTCGCAGACCAGCACCAAGAGCGCGTAGCCGACCCCGGCCGCATCGGTCCTCCCGAAGCCCTCGACCACGACGGCACCCGCGGTCACGACCATGGCCCCGATGATCACGCTGCGTGCCGGCAGGGTGCGGGTCGCGACCGCCGGGACGACGGCGAGCAGCATCGGAACCGCGGCGACGGCGACGCCGATCACCGCTGGCTCGGCATGGGCGACACCGCGGACGACGCCGACGTTGAAAAGCACCAGGCCGGCGGTCGCCACCCCGGCCAGCCAGAGCCACTCGCGACCGCGGGGCCGCGGCACCCGCCAGCCGGTGACCCGTGCGACCGCGAGCAGGAGGAGGGCGGCGAGGGCATACCGGACGCTCTGCAGGGTGAAGAGCGGGGCATCGGTGATCGCTGCCGAGACGGCGACGCTGCTGCCGACGCAGGCCATCCCGGCCGCGGCGAAGACGATGCCGAGCAGGGTGCCGCGGCGGGACGCCGCTCCGCCGGGGTCGGCGGCGTCGGCAGCTTCGGTGGCTTCGGCGATGTCGGGGAGGGCTTCGGTGGTCATGTCTACGAGGTTCGCTCCAGCTTGGTCTGGCGAACAGATCCAAACCCGACGTGGCAGAGTGGACCAAGTGACCGGTGCGGACTTCCTCCAGCTCGACCCGGCCGACGTGCCGGCGGGTGGGCTGGCGACGTGGCTGACCGGTGCGCTGCGCGACGCGGTCGCCGACGGCCGACTCGCGGTCGATGCCCGGGTGCCGGCGTCGCGCACCCTCGCGACCCAGCTCGGCGTCTCGCGCGGCGTGGTGGTCGAGGCGTACCAGCGGCTCACCGACGAGGGGCTGCTCTCGGCCCGCAGCGGCGGCGGCACGCGGGTGAGCGCGGTCCCCGGAGCCGTACGCCGTCTCGGTGCCGCCACCCGGCTGCCGACTCCCGATCTGGACCTCTCCCCGGGAGTGCCGGACCTCTCGGCCTTCCCGAGGGCCGCGTGGGCGAAGGCGTCGCGGGAGGTGCTCGCCGAGATCGGCAGCGCCGACCTCGGCTACGGCGATCCGCG
This sequence comes from Nocardioides sp. NPDC057577, assembly GCF_042801335.1. Lineage (NCBI taxonomy): Bacteria > Bacillati > Actinomycetota > Actinomycetes > Propionibacteriales > Nocardioidaceae > Nocardioides > Nocardioides sp. NPDC057577. The sequence continues at coordinate 1,410 of NZ_JBHVGB010000229.1, forward strand.
CGGCGTGCCGGCGCTCCGGGAGGCGCTCGCGGTCTGGCTGGGCCGCACCCGCGGCCTCACGGTCTCGCCCGACGAGATCCTGGTGATCAACGGGGTCGCCCAGGGGCTCGTGCTCCTGGCGCGCTGGCTGGAGGAGCGTGGCCGGACCAGGGTGGGCTTCGAGGAGCCGGGATCCTACGGTGGCCGCGTGCACCTGCAGCGGTGGGGGATGACGACGGTCCCGGTGCCGGTGGACGGCGACGGTCTGGACGTGGCGGCGCTCGATGCCAGCGGCGTCGATGCCGTCGTGGTCACCCCGGCGCACCAGTTCCCGACCGGGGTCGTGCTCTCCCCGCAGCGGCGTCGCGAGCTGGTCGCGTGGGTCCGGGCGGAGCCGGACCGGCTGGTGATCGAGGACGACTACGATGCCGAGCACCGCTACGACCGGCCGCCGGTCGGGGCGGTGAAGGTGCTCGCACCCGACCGGGTGGTCCACCTCGGCAGCGTCTCCAAGACGCTCGCACCCGCGATGCGGATCGGCTGGCTCGTCGCCCCGTCCGGCATGCAGGAGGAGCTGGTCGAGGCTCGCTACTGGCTCGATCTGGCCAGCCCGGCTCTACCCCAGATCATCCTGGCGCGGATGCTCACCTCGGGTGCCTTCGAGCGACACCTGAGACTGGTCCGGCAGCGGCACAAGGCTCGCCGCGATGCCCTGCTCGAGGCGCTCGCCGAGCACCTGCCGGCGGTTCGGGTCCGAGGCGTCGCGGCCGGACTGCACGTACTGGCGACGCTTCCCGACGGAGTCGACGACGAGGCTGTCGCCACGGCCGCGCTCGAGGCGGGCATCGCCGTCCACCCGTTGAGCCGGCACCGCGAGGGGGAGGGGCCGCCGGGGCTGGTGATCGGGTACGCGGCGACGACCCCTGACCGCCTGCGGGAGGCGGTCAGGCGGCTGGCGCCGTTGATCTCCTAGGAGCTCCTAGGACTCCACGTCGTACTTCGCGCAGAGGCCCAGGCGGCTGCCGGCCATCCAGGCGGTCTTGAACGGCGGCTTGAACATCGTCGCCTCCGCCGGACAGCCGCCCAGCCCCTGGACGTTGGTATCGCTCTGCTCGGGGTAGGTGTCGCCGGTCATCTCGAAGGTGTCGACGACGATGTAGTCGTGGGTGGTCCCGCAGCGGACGACCTTGTCGATCTTGCTGTCGATGCAGGCCCGCAGGTCGGTCGGGAACGGGTCGGGCACCGGGTCCTCGGGCATGTCGATCATCGGCGCTCCCTGGACCGTCACCCCGACGTCGCACCGGACGTAGCGGTCGCCGTCGTTCCAGGTGGCCTCCGCGGGCCAGTACCAGCTGACGATGTAGGCGGTGCGGGCCAGCGTCTCGGGGTGCAGCCCGAGGCCGGTCTCCAGGCGGGTGAAGCAGGCGGCCCCGGCGGCCTCGTTGTCGTTGTAGGTCTTCACGTCGGTGGCGACGTGGAAGGTGTAGAGCGTGTGCGGCTCGGCGCAGTCCACCGGCTCCGTCTCGTCGACGAACTCGGTGGCTGCGGCGTAGTCGAGATTGCGGCACTCGCCGGCCACGGGCAGGTGACTTCCACCGTTGGTCACGAAGAAGATCAGCCCGGCGATGAGCCCGATGACCACGACAGCGGCCAGACCACCGACCAGGAGCCCGGTGCGCTTCCGCTTCTGCGGGTGCTGTGTCGCGATGCTGGTCGGCACCGTCGTGGGCTGCTCGAAGGGCGATCCGGTCGGCGGGCCGCTGGGAGGTCCACTGGGTGGCCCGCTGTGGGGTCCGCTGGGCGGTGGAGGCTGAGGTGCAGAGTGGGCCTGCCCGGGGGTGACGCGGGTGCCTGTGACCGCGCCGCGGAGCCCGTCTGCGAACGAGCGCGCATCGGGCCAGCGGTCCTCGGCCCGGGGCTCCAGCGCCCGGGCGATGGCCTGGCTGATCGGGGCCGGGAGGGGACGTACGGAACCTGCCTCGGGGACTCGGGAGGTGAGCCCGAGAGCGGGGGCAGGGGAGCGGCCGGCGAGCAGCGCCCAGGCGACCGCGCCGAGAGCTCGCACGTCGGCGCGGTGGTCGATCGGCAGCGACGGGTCGAGCTGCTCGGGCGCCATGTAGGACGGGGTGCCGATGTCGCGGGTGACCTCGTTGAGAGAGTCGAGCGAGCGGGCCACACCCAGGTCGGCGATCATCACCCGGCGAGCGCCGGCGGTGCCGCCGGAGGTCTCGGAGGTGACCAGCAGGTTGGCGGGCTTGATGTCGCGGTGGATCACCCCGCGAGCCTTCAGCGCCATGAGTCCGTCGGCGGCCTGAGCGACGATGTCGGCGACCTCGTGCACGTCCAGACCGCCGGGGGAGCCCTGGAGCAGGTCGGCGACCGAGCCACCGTCGGCGTACGACATCACGAAGAAGGGGATGCCGGTGCTCGTCTGGCCGATGTCGTAGACACGCACGACATGGGGTGAATCGACCGAGCGGAGCAGCCGCGCTTCCTGGAGGAAGCGCTTGTGGATCTCCGGGTTCGACACCCACCCGGGGGCGAGCGCCTTGACCGCTACGTGGGAGTCGAGATCGGGGTCGTAGTAGAGCCAGACGGAGGCGAAGGCACCGGCGCCGATGTGGCGGACCTGCTGCAGCCGCCCGAGACTGGTCGGGAAGGTCGCGCTCATGGCCGAATCATGCCCTGAATCCTCCGGGAGGGGCTGCGGTGACACCTACTTGAGCGGGTTTCGCTAAGAAATCGAGACCGACTACTTCCCGAAGCGTTCCTTGTCCTGCTTGACCGCGGCGTGCGCGTCGGAGCCGACGTTCTCCCGCAGCTCCTTGGCGGACTCGCGGATGGCGTCGGAGATGATCTCGTGGACCCGGGGGTCGGCCAGGCCATCCTCGACCAGGCGCAGCACGGTGTCGGCCACGAGACGGACGACGTCGTCGTGGAAGGGGAGATACCGCAGCTTCCCGGTCGCCTGGTCCTGCCGGATGAGGTCGATGATCAGCGCGTCGATCTCGGCGCGGTTCTCCTCCATCGCGGTGGAGATGTGCCGGGTGTAGTTGCCGGTCTGGATCACCGCGATCACCTCGTCGAGCACCGCGACCGTGATCGGCGTCCGGATCGCGTCGACGATCGATCCGGAGAACCTCCCCACCACGTACGCCGAGATCCGGTCGCCGAACGCACGGTCGGCCACCCGCATCAGCCGCGCGAAGATGACCACCACCCGCAGCAGCCGGAAGGCGCGGAAGGCCGGGTTGGAGAGCGGGATCATGCCGATGATCTCGTACCAGTAGAGCCCCAGGAACTTCCAGCCCAGGCCGGACCTGACCCAGCGGGCGCAGAACTCGACGAAGAAGATCCCGCAGATCACGTAGTCGGCGATGATCACCCGGTCTTCCCAGGGCGGAGGTACGTCCCAGAAGGTGACCCAGACCAGCAGGCCGACCGAGATGATCGCGAGCGCCAGCATCAGCCAGTCGACCAGCGTGACCGGCGGCGACGATGCAGCACCCGGCTCTCGCTCGTCGTGTCGACGGTCGATGCCTGCGGAGCTCATGGTGGGCACCATAGGAGACGCGTCCACCAAAGCAGGTCAACCACACGCGTCGTTGCCATCATGTGGGCGTCGATGTCGGCCGGTCGCTGCCGCGGTTGTCGGTGCGGCGCGGCAGAATGGTGCTGTGCCCCTCTACCGCGACGAGGCCATCGTGCTTCGCACCCACAAGCTCGGTGAGGCCGACCGGATCATCACCATGCTCACCCGTGACCACGGACGGGTGCGTGCGGTGGCGAAGGGCGTGCGGCGTACGACCTCACGATGGGGTTCGCGGCTGGAGCCGTTCACCCACGTCGACCTGCAGTTCGCCGAGGGGCGCAACCTCGACACGATCACCCAGGCCGAGACGCTGACCCTGTTCCATGCCGGGATCGGGCTGGACTACGACCGCTACACCGCCGGCACCGCGATGCTCGAGACCGCCGACCGGCTGGTCCACGAGGAGGGCGAGCCGGCGCCGCAGCAGTATCTGCTGCTCGTCGGCGGGCTGCGGGTGCTCGCCCAGGGCGACCGGCTTCCTCGGCACGTGCTCGACTCCTACCTGCTCCGCTCGCTCGCGGTCGCCGGCTACGCGCCGAGCTTCGAGGCCTGCGCGCGCTGCGGGCTGGAGGGCCCGCACCGCTGGTTCAACGTGTCGATGGGCGGTGCGCTGTGCACGACCTGCCGGGTGCCCGGTTCGGCGACGCCCTCGCCCGAGACGCTCACCCACCTCGGTGCGTTGCTCTCAGGTGACTGGGATACGGTCGGCGGCGCCGAGGACCGGACCAGCAGGCAGGCGAGCGGGTTGGTCGCCGCGTACCTCTCCTGGCATCTGGACCGCAACCTGCGCTCGCTCGAATACGTCGAGAGCTGAGGAACGATGGCCCACTCCCACGGCCACTCCCACGGTGGGCACGACGCCGAGGTGGAGGTCGAGGCTCTGCCGCGGTTGGTGCTGACCGTCTCGCTGGTGCTCGTCGCCGTGCTCACCGTCGTCGGGGTCGCGGTCTGGTGGCCCGACAGCGCCGCTGTCGACAAGCTCCAGGGGTCGCAGGAGTTCATCGCCGAGGGTGTCGTCTTCGAGACCGCCGACGTGGTCTCGGTCTCGGAGCCGTGCAGTGCCGAGGGCACGCCAGAGGGCTGCAACAAGGCTTCGGTGGAGCTCACCAGCGGTCCCGACACCGGCACCGAGGTGGGGGTCGAGATCTCGACGCCGATGGCCCGCTCCGGCCTGGAGGCCGGTGACGAGGTGGAGCTCTCCCGCACCGAGAAGGAGGGGGAGGCGACGTACGCCTTCTTCGACGTCAAGCGCGGGCCGCCGCTGCTCCTGCTGGTCGGCCTCTTCGTCGCGTGTGTCGTCGCCGTCGCGCGGATGCGCGGGCTGATGGCGGTGCTCGGCCTGGGGTTCGCGGGGGCGGTGGTGTGGCTGTTCCTGCTGCCCGCGCTGCTCTCCGGCGAGCCCGCGGCGTGGGCCGCGCTGGTCTCCTCGGTGCTGATCCTCTATGTCGTGCTCTACACCACCCACGGGTTCTCGGTGCGGACGTCGGTGGCGCTCGCCGGCACCCTGGCCGGGGTCGCGGTGACCGCGCTGATCGGCACCTTCGCGATCGGTGCGAGCCGGCTCAGCGGGCTGGGCTCGGAGAGCGGTCAGACGCTCTCCTCGCTCGACGCCGCGCTCGACCTGCAGAGCCTGCTGGTCGCTGCGGTGATCATCGCCGGCCTCGGCGCGCTCAACGACGTCACCATCACCCAGGCCTCCGCGGTGTGGGAGCTGCGCGCCGCCGGTCCGAACACGTCCCGCTGGGACGTCTTCCGCGGCGCGATGCGGATCGGCCGGGACCACGTCGCCTCGACGATCTACACGATCGTGTTCGCCTACGTCGGCAGCGCACTGACCCTGCTGCTGGTGATCCAGCTCTACGACCGCACCTTCCTCTCGCTGCTGACGACCGAGCAGATGGCCGGCGAGATCGTCGCCACCATGGCCGCGGGCATCGGGGTGGTGCTGGCGATGCCGATCACCACGATCATCGGCGCGCTGACCGTCCCCGGTCCGGCCGTGGACCCTGCGCAGATGGAGTACGACGCGCCTCGTCGCCCGATGGTCCCTTCCAGGCCGCAGCCTCCCGGGCCGCAGCCGCCTCCTGGGTATCGCCCGACTAGGGTTGGGCCTCGTGAGCAAGCCGGTCCGTACCCCAACACCCCACCCGTCCGGGGCTACCCCGCCCCCGGTCCCCAAGGACCTCGTCCCGCACCACGTGGCGATCATCATGGACGGCAACGGCCGATGGGCCAAGGACCGTGGCCTCCCCCGGACCAAGGGCCACGAAGCCGGTGAGTCCTCGCTCTTCGACGTCGTCGAGGGAGCCATCGAGATCGGTGTGAAGGCGATCTCGGCCTACGCGTTCTCCACCGAGAACTGGTCGCGCTCGCCCGACGAGGTGAAGTTCCTGATGGGCTTCAACCGCGACGTCATCCGGCGCCGCCGCGACGAGATGAACGAGCTTGGGGTCCGGGTGCGTTGGGCCGGTCGTGCGCCGCGACTGTGGAAGTCCGTCATCAACGAGCTCAAGATCGCCGAGGAGATGACGAAGGACAACACCGTCTGCACGCTGACGATGTGCGTCAACTACGGCGGTCGCGCCGAGCTCACCGACGCCGTGCGGCGGATGGGGGAGGACGTACGCGCCGGGAAGCTGCGTCCGGAGAAGATCACCGAGAAGACCTTCGAGCGCTACCTCTACGTCCCCGATCTCCCCGACGCCGACCTCATCTGGCGCACCTCCGGCGAGCAGCGGCTGTCCAACTACATGCTCTGGCAGGCCGCCTACTCCGAGTTCGTCTTCACCGACGTCCTCTGGCCAGACGTCGACCGCCGCCACCTGTGGCATGCCGTCGAGACGTACGCCTCCCGGGACCGCCGCTACGGCGGCGCCCTCCCCAACCCCGTCTGACC
>NZ_JBHVGB010000230.1:0-7860 GCF_042801335.1 Nocardioides sp. NPDC057577
GTCCTGAGGTCACCGGGTGACCTCAGGACTCCCACGTCAATTCAGGCGACCTTCCTGGCTCTCGCGATCGCTTCCTGACTGCGCTTGTAGGGCTTGCGCCCCGGAGTTCTGGGGGTGTCCCGCGGTCTGCCGCTCTCCAGGAGGACGCCGCCCCACACGCCCCATTCACGCCGGGCGGTGCCGAGCTCGAGGCAGGTCTGCCGCATCGGGCATCCCGCGCAGACCTCCTGTGCCTCGGCGAGCTGGGTGAGGTCCTCGGGGTGAAAGAGCTCCGGGTCCTCGCCCACGCAGGCCCACTCGTCGGTCCGCGGAGTCGGGTGCTTCAACGTCAGCTCGTAGGTCTTGGTGCTGAATCCCTCTCCGAAGAGTGTGATGATCTCCATCTCGTTCACCTCCTGGTGATGCTGCTGGACATGAGAAAGGGCCGCTCCCGTCGATCGGAGCGGCCCTGGTGGGTGCGGTGAGCACCTACGGTCGTTGCGGCTCCATGCGCGCAAAGTCCACGCCCTGGACCGGTCGGACCAGGATGTCGTAGGTGGTGATGCATTCGCTCATGCCCTCAACGCTACTGACCGCACCCCTGCGCGGCCACTGGTTTGTTTGGCAGGGTGGAGGCATGGACGTAGCCGCCCGCACCGCAGCCAACCGCCGCCTGCTCGCCGACTTCTTCGACGGCCTCGACGAGTCCCAGCTGGAGATGCGGAGCCTCTGCTCGGCTTGGACGGTGAGGGAGGTGCTGGGGCACAGCGCGATGCCGTTCTCGGTCGGGATCGGCCGGCTGCTGTGGCGCACGATGCTGGCCCGCGGCTCCATCGACCGGGCCTCCGCCGCGATCGCCGAGGAGCAGGCTCGCCGGCCGGTCGACGAGCTGACCGGGCTGCTGAGGACGTACGCCACCAAGCGGGTGCCGGCACCCGGGGTCGGTCCGATGGGGCAGTTCACCGACCACTGCATCCATCTGCGTGACTGTGTCCGGCCGCTCGGTCTCGACACCGACGTCTCGCTCGAGGACTGGCGCGCGGTGCTCGACTGGTTGCCGACCAGGCAGGCCTCGCTCGGGGTGGTCCCGGCCGGACGGCTCGACGGGCTCGCGCTGCGCGCGACCGACCAGGACTGGTCCTGGACCGCGGCCGATGGCTCGGACGAGGAGGTCGCCGGTCCCAGCGAGGCCCTGGCGATGGCGCTCTCCGGCCGGTCGGTCGCGCTGGTGGATCTCGACGGACCCGGGGTGGCGACGTTGCGGAGGCGGATCGATTGACCCGGGTAGGCTCCGCGGACGTGGAGGCTCCTGGTCGGATCTGGTTCGGGTACATCGCCGCGGTGGGGATCGCGGTGATCGGGCTGATCACCCTCGACCCGCTGGCGTTCGGCCTGGCGGTCGCCGTGCTGGTCGCGACGGTGCTGGGGGAGAGGTACCGCGGTCGGCAGATCGCCCTCGCCGCCGCCGCGCAGGACCCCGACCTCCCCGAGCTGGTCGCCCGGTGGGCCCGCGGCTGGGCCTACGCGCGGGGATGCCCGCGCCCCGCGACGGTGCCCGGAGGCGTACGCGTCGAGGTGGGACAGCCCGGGCGCCAGGTCGAGTGGGTGGCGACCGACGGCGCGGATACGCTCGCCGGGCTCGTCGACAGCGCCCGGGCCACGCCCGAGGCGTGGCTCTCGGTCGTGACCGAGTCGCCCGCGGGCGTACGTCCCTGGTTGGTCGAGGCCGGGCTGGTCACCGACGACCGCGAGGAGGCGCTGATGTCGATCGACCTCGCCGACCATGCGTCCCGCGAGCTCCCGGAGGGCTACCGCGCCGAGGTGGAGCGCGACGGCGGTGTCATCACGGTGACGGTGCGCGCGGGTGAGGCTGCGGCCGCGGACGGAACGATCGCCGTGATCGGCACCGACGCCGTCGCCGACCGCATCCGGACCGACCCAGACCATCGGCGCCGCGGGCTCGGCGGCGCGGTGATGAGTCTGCTCGTCGCGGCCGCTCGCGAGGCCGGTGCGGGCCACGGCCTCCTGGTCGCCAGCGAGATGGGCGAGCCGCTCTACGCCGGCCTCGGCTGGCGCGCCGAAGCCCGCCTGGTGACCGCGCGATCACCGGCGCCGGACACCTCCGTCGAGTCCCGGCGCGGTCAGCGCGAACTGTGATTGAGTGTCGCCTATGAGCGACGACGCCGTCATGGCCCCCGACAACCCTGAGCAAGAGGCAGAGGTTGCCGCGTTCTGGGAGGACGTGAAGCATCACGCCCACCTGAGTGCCGCCCCGGGCTACTTCGGCGCGTCCCCGCTGGAGGCGCTGCAGCCACCGGCGTGGGGGTTCGGCGGGACGCCGGAAGAGGCAGACGGGCTGCTCGAGCTCGTCCTCGAGGGAGTGAAGACGGCGACGGCCACGGCGCAGTGGGACTTCGAGAGCGGCGAGGAGCCGTTCCCGACCGTGGGCGGCATGAGCATCATCCTCGACGGGTCCGGTCATCCGCGGGCACTGATCGCCACCACCCAGGTCGACGTCGCCCCGTTCCGGGAGGTCCCTGAGGAGTTCGCCCGGCTGGAGGGTGAGGGCGACCTGTCGCTCGAATACTGGCGCGAGGTCCACGAACGCTTCTTCACCGAGTTCGCCGGTCCCGACCACGAGTTCAGCGAGGACATGGCGGTCGTGATGGAACAGTTCGAGCTCGTCTGGCCGAAGCCGGACTGACCCGAGAGCTCGGATGCTGGGCCATGACACCGACTGAGCTGACCGAGCGGGTACGAGGGATCTGCCTCGGTTTCCCGGAGAGCGCCGAGCGGGTCACCCATGGGTCGCCCGGCTTCTTCGTGAAGAAGCAGTTCGTGATGCTGTGGCCGCAGGGCCATCACGGGCGGGACGAGCCGCATCTGTGGGCGGCCGCGGCGGCGGGAGTGCAGACCGAGGTCGTCGGTGACGATCCCGAGCGCTTCTTCGTACCTCCCTACGTCGGTGGCCGCGGCTGGGTCGGGATGCGGCTCGACGGTGACGTCGACTGGGGTGAGGTCGCCGAGATCTGCGAGGACGCCTACCGCCACATCGCGCCGCCACGGCTGCTGCGTGGCCTGGACCGGTAGCGTACGGACATGCCCAACGTCGCCGTCCCGGTCGCTCGGATCCAGCGCTGGGTCGACAACTTCGCCGGGCGCCACGGCCAGACCCGGCTCGCGGTCGACTCCGGTGCGCTGACCGGTGCTGCGGCCGACGGTTCCTCGTTCATCGCGGCGCTGCCGTTCGAGAGGACATACGCCGGGCCGGCCGAGGTCGAGGCGTTCATCGACGCCTCGGCGGCCCCCCGGGCCTGGGGCCTGCTGCTGGTGCGCAAGGGCGGCTTCGCGATCGCCCGGATGAGCGGCGGCGAGATCGCCGACCACAAGATCGGGCGCCGGCACGTCCAGGGGAAGACCAAGGCGGGTGGCTGGAGCCAGCAGCGCTTCGCCCGGCGCCGGGCCAACCAGGCCAGCGCTGCGTACGAGGCGGCGGCCGAGCACGCCGCCCGGATCCTCGACGGGCTGCGAGGTCCGCTCGTGACCGGCGGCGACCACGGCGGCGTCGACGACGTGCTCGCGGATCGGCGGCTTCAGGCGCTCACGGTGACCGGGCTGTGGCTGGCGGTGCAGGACCCCAACCGCGCGGTGCTCGATCAGGCCATCGAGGAGGCCCAGAAGGTGCGAATCGAGGTCCTCAACGCCGACAGCTGACGCCTCAGGGGAGCTGCCAGACTCCGGGTGAGCCCTTGATCATCAGGCCGTCGGTCAGCAGCGTCTGGCGGGCGCGTCGCGCCGCGTAGCGCCAGCGGAGCTCGCCTTCCGGGGTGGTCTCGAAGTCTCCGGGCAGGAGGCTGTCGGCCAGCTGGCTCTCGAGCTCGTCGAGGACGTCGTCGGCGGACATCGAGCCGCCGGCGGTCTCGAGGATCTCGAGGATGAGCGGCGCGAAGGCGGCCGGCGGGGTCCACTTGCGGGGAGCCGACTTGGTGACGACCTTCGGCGCGGTGGCCGTCGTGCTCGTCGTGGTCTTGCGCACCCGGGTTGCCGGCTTCTTCACTGGAGCCGGAGCGGGCGGGGCCGGGGGCCGCCCATGGATGCACTGTGACTTCGGCAGGTCGCACAGCTCGCAGTAGTCAGTCTCGGACATCGGCTCAACCATATCGGCCCCAGGATCAAACTCAGCATCCCGTCATCGCATCTGTCATGGCCTTGCGGCGGCGAGTGCCGTTGCGACCTGCGAGGATGCGCTACTTTGGCAAGCATGTGGCAGCCCGACCCAGGGTGGCTCGTCCTCCCCGGCGGCACCGGACCCTCCACGCTGGGGGTCTGGCGCACCGCCGTGGGCGAGGAGCAGGAGCCGGTCGTGGTCAAACGACTCGGGCAGCCGGGGACGTACGATCCGGCCGAGCTGGGCCGCCGGCGCCACTTCGCCTACTGGCGGCGGGCGGCCGACGTCGCCACCTCGGGGCTCGTCGAGGACACCCCGGGCATGATCGGCGCGCACACGAGCGTCGCCGAGGACGACGAGGGCATCACCCTGACCACCGAGTGGGTCGAGGACGCCGCCAACTCCGGGCTCTTCGCCGCGCTCTCGATGGGCCGCTTCGCCGGCGCGGACCTGGGCGAGGTGCGCTGGCTGGCGCGCGACCAGTTCCGCGACCGGATGGCGCGGGTGGAGTACAACGGCGGCTGGCCGACCATGATGCGTACGACCGCCGCGGACATCGCCCACACCCTCTGGGAGCGGCGCGGGCGCTTCACCAACCTCCTCGACGAGCTGCCCCAGGTCGCCCAGCACGGCGACCCGGCGCCGCAGAACCTCCTCGGCCGCAGCGACGACGGCGAGCGGCTGATCGCGATCGACTGGTCGAGCCTGGGCCACGGACCCGTCGGTGGTGACCTCGGGCTCTATCTGCTGCACGCCCGGGAGTCGTTCGAGCCACTGCTGGAGGCGTACGTCCTGGGGCTGCCCTCCGGCGTCGCGACCCGTGAGGAGGTGAAGCTCGGTGCGCAGATCAGCGCGGTCTACACCGCGCTGAGCCGCGCCGAGTGGGCGCTGAGCCGGATCACGCCGGGGGAGGGCCCGCTGCTCGCCAAGTTCCGCCACCCCGCGGTCGCTCCCCACCTGCGGAACCTGCAGCGGCAGGCGCCGCTGGTGGAGGCGCTGCTCGAGATGTGAGGTTCTCGCTCGACCGGCGAGACCTACGGGTTGTCGAGATCCCGCGCCTTGAACGTGTCGCAGCCGGCGATCGAGTCGGGGGTGGTCAGGCCCTTCCGGAACCAGGCGATCCGCTGCTCGGAGGAGCCGTGGGTGTACTGCGAGGTGTCGACGCGGCCGGTCGTCCGGGACTGGATGTGGTCGTCGCCGACGGTCTTGGCGGCGGTGATGCCCTCGGTGATGTCCTGGTCGGTGATGTCCTCGACGAACCCGTCGCCCTCGGCGGCCGCGGTCCACATGCCGGCGTAGCAGTCGGCCTGCAGCTCCAGGCGTACGGCGTCAGACTCGGGACCCTGCTGGGTGCGGACCTGGCCCATGGTGCCGAGCAGGTTCTGGATGTGGTGGCCGTACTCGTGGGCGAGCACGTAGGCGCGTACGAAGGTGGTGTCCTGCCCACCGAGCTGCTCGAAGATCGAGTCGAAGAACGTCGGGTCGAGGTAGATGGTCTCGTCGGCCGGGCAGTAGAACGGGCCGACGGCGCTGGAGGCCGAGCCGCAGCCGCCGGTCTGGACCTGGTCGGCGAAGATCACCACGGACTGCTCGGGACGGAACCGGCCGGAGAGATCGGGCTGGGAGTCCCAGTAGCCGGTCATCGAGTTCTCCAGCGCCACGAAGGCGCAGTTCTCGTCGGTGTTGGCGTCCTCGCCGGTCTCGCACGATCCGAAGTCGCCGGTGTCGCCGCCCTCGGCCGCCTCGATGCCGCCGAAGGTGCCGGTGCCGACCGACGTCGAGCCTCCGCTGTCGCCGAGGACCTGCGGCCCGACACCCATGCACTGGGTGACGAGGAAGAAGACCAGGAGCAGGATGACGGTGCCGATACCGCCGCTCGCCTTGCCTCCGGGGATCGGGATCCGGCCGCCACCTCCACCGCCGAACCCGCCACCACCGCCCCCGCCGGAGGTCCGGCTGGTGTCGAGTCTGGCCTTCGGGTTGAACCGCATCTTGTCCCCCTGGAGGTGGTGATGTGTGGGACCGAGTGCCCCGCCCATACACTAGTGACGGAGATGATCACTGCCCATGACCTAGAAGTCCGCGTCGGCGCCAGACTTTTGATGGAGAACGTCACATTCCGAGTCGGACCCGGCGACAAGGTCGGGCTCGTAGGCCGTAACGGCGCTGGAAAGACGACCCTGACGAAGGTGCTCGCCGGTGACCACCTGCCCGCCTCCGGATCGGTGTCCAACACCGGCGAGATCGGCTATCTGCCCCAGGACCCACGGGTCGGCGACCCCGAGGTGATCGCCAAGGACCGGATCCTGTCCGCGCGCGGGCTCGACGATGCCGTACGCCGCATGCGGATCGCCGAGGAGGAGATGGGATCGGATGATCCCAACGTCCGCGAGAAGGCGATGAAGCGCTACCAGCGCGCCCACGACGAGCTCGACGCCGGCGGTGGCTACGCGGCCGAGACCGAGGCCCTGCAGATCGCCCAGTCGCTCGGCATCCCCGACCGGATCATGACCCAGCCGCTCAAGACGCTCTCCGGCGGTCAGCGCCGCCGGGTCGAGCTGGCGCGCATCCTGTTCTCCAGCGCCGAGGTGCTGATCCTCGACGAGCCGACCAACCACCTCGACGCCGACTCGATCATCTGGCTGCGCGACTGGATGAAGTCCTACAAGGGCGGCTTCATCGTGATCTCCCACGACAACGACCTGCTCGCCCAGACGGTCAACAAGGTCTTCCACCTCGACGGCAACCGCGAGGTGATCGACATCTACAACATGCCGTGGAAGCAGTACCTGACCCAGCGCGAGACCGACGAGGCCCGGCGCAAGCGCGAGCTGATGAACGCGCAGAACAAGGCCAAGACGCTCACCGACCAGGCCAACAAGATGCGTGCCAAGGCCACCAAGGCGACCGCCGCGCAGAGCATGCTCAAGCGTGCCGAGAAGATCATGGCGGGCGTCGAGGGGGAGCGGCAGCAGGAGAAGGTCGCCGCGATCAAGTTCCCCTCGCCCGCGCCGTCCGGCAAGACTCCGCTCACCGCTCACGACCTGTCGAAGTCCTACGGCGGCCTGGAGGTCTTCACCGCGGTCGACCTGGCCATCGACAAGGGGACCCGCGTGGTCATCCTCGGTCTCAATGGCGCCGGGAAGACGACGATGCTGCGCATCCTGGCCGGCGTCGACGCCTCCGACACCGGTGAGGTCGTGCCGGGGCACGGGCTCAAGATCGGCTACTACGCCCAGGAGCACGAGACCCTCGACACCAAGCGGTCGGTGCTGCAGAACATGCAGTCCTCGGCGCCGCAGCTGACCGACACCGAGGCCCGCACCGTGCTGGGTGCGTTCCTCTTCTCCGGCGACGACGTGCACAAGCCCGCCGGCGTGCTCTCCGGCGGCGAGAAGACCCGGCTGGCGCTGGCCTCCCTCGTCGTCTCCAAGGCCAACGTGCTCCTGCTCGACGAGCCCACCAACAACCTCGACCCGGCCTCCCGTGAGGAGGTGCTCAACGCGATCCGCCGCTACGAGGGCGCGATCGTGCTGGTCACCCACGACGAGGGTGCCGTGCACGCGCTGGAGCCCGACAAGGTGCTCATCCTGCCCGACGGTGTCGAGGACCTGTGGAACGAGGAGTACGCCGACCTGGTCTCGCTCGCCTGAGGCCGAGTCGGCTCAAACTGACGAGATCCGGCGCCGAGTCGGCTCGTCCTGACCGGATAC
>NZ_JBHVGB010000231.1:0-7815 GCF_042801335.1 Nocardioides sp. NPDC057577
TCCACAAGGAGAGTGGGCGTTGACCGAGTCACCTCGGTGAACATCCCGCCCGAGATCAGCCCGGGTAGTCGGCACCCGCGGCCTGGCGGGCCTCCCAGGCGGTGGCGACCATGGAGCGCAGGTCGTGGCGCATCTCCCAGTCGAGGTCGCGCCGGGCGAGCTCGCCGGTCGCGACGATGCGGGCGGGGTCACCGGGACGGCGCGGCTTGATGACCGGCTCGAAGTCGATGCCGGTGACCTCGCGGATGGCGTCCATGATCTGGCGCACGGAGGAGCCGTCGCCCGAGCCGAGGTTGTAGACCGGCTCGAGGTCCTTGCCCTCGGCGAGCCGCTTGGCGGCGACGACGTGGGAGTGGGCGAGGTCGGCGACGTGCACGTAGTCGCGTACGCAGGTGCCGTCGGGGGTCGCGTAGTCGTCGCCGTTGATCTGCGGCGTCTTGCCCTTGGCCAGCGCGTCGAAGACGAGCGGGAAGAGGTTGTGGGGGCTGGTGTCGTAGAGGTCCTTGCTGCCGGAGCCGACGACGTTGAAGTAGCGCAGGCTGGTGTGCGCGAGCCCCTCGGCACGCGCCACGTCGGCGATCAGCCACTCGCCGATCAGCTTCGACTCGCCGTAGGGGCTCTCCGGGTTGGTCGGCGTGGTCTCGGTGACCAGGTCGACATCAGGGGTGCCGAAGGTGGCCGCGGACGAGGAGAAGACCAGCTTGTCGACACCGGTGGCCGTCATCGCCTCGAGGAGGTTGGCGGTGCCGGTGACGTTCTGTGCGTACGTGTGCAGGGGCCGCTGCACCGACACGCCTGCGTACTTGAAGCCGGCGAGGTGGATGACTCCCTCGACGCCGTGGTCGGAGATCGCCTGCTCGATCGCGGACCTGTCCAGCAGCGTCGCCTCGACGAAGGCGACGTTGTCGGGCACGAACTTCGAGAATCCCGAGGACAGGTCGTCGATGACGACCGGCTCGATGCCTGCGTCGCGCAGTGCCTGCACGACGTGCGATCCGATGTAGCCCGCGCCTCCGGTAACCAACCAACTCATGCGATGAAGATAGCGGGGTGTCCTGAGCGGTTAGGTTTGCGGGGTGAGGCTCCTGCACGGTGACGGCGACCCGACGACCCCCGAAGGCCTGCGCGCCATCTACGCACCGTCGCGCCTGCCGTGGCTGCGGGCCAACATGGTCAGCTCCCTGGACGGCGCGGCCACCGGCTCCGACGGCCGTTCCGGCACGGTCAACAACGCCGTCGACGTCGACGTCTTCCACGTCCTGCGCGACCTCGCCGACGCCATCCTGGTCGGGGCGGGGACCGCCGTCGCCGAGACGTACGCCGCCGCGGGGACGCCCATCGTCATCGTCTCCCGCCGCGGCCGGGTCCCCGACGACCTCCGTGGCTGCGAGCCCGGCACGGTCCGGCTCGCCACGGTGGCCGAAGCGCCCGGCCTGGACGCCGCGCGCGAGGAGATCGGCGAGGAGAACGTCTACGTCACCGGCGCCGCCGAGGTCGACCTGCCGGGGCTCCTCGACCGGCTGCACGAGGAGGGCCTGCGCCACGTGCTCTGCGAGGGCGGCCCGGCCCTTCTCGGCTCGCTGCTCGAGGCCGGCGTGGTCGACGAGCTCTGCCACACGATCACGCCCAAGCTCCTCGCCGGCGACGGCAGACGGATCGTGACCGGGCCGCCCACCGACGTACCGGTGTCTCTCGGCTCGCTCATCGAGCACGACGGCACGTTGCTCGGACGTTGGCTCGTAACAACCTGACGTTCACGGTCAGTTTCCGGTAGCGAAATCTTGAGACCAAGAGTTTTACTCTTGACGGGGTCCGACCCAACCGCTTGACTCACCGATCGTGCCAGGTATGACGGCCGTCACCACCAAGCGACCACGTCAGGCACTCTCGGGAAGGCGCATACGGGAGTGGCTGATCTTTCTGGCGTTCGTCGCGCCCAACGTCGCGCTGATCGTGGTCTTCACCTACCGGCCCCTCTTTCAGAACATCTACTACTCGACGCTCAACTGGACGCTGGGATCGAAGTTCGCGACCCCGGTCGGGCTGGGCAACTACCGCGACTTCTTCACCTCCGGTGAGGCGAGGGAGGTGCTGACCACGACGGCGATCTTCACCGTCGCGACGGTCGGTCTCACCCTCGCCCTGGGCCTCGGTGTCGCGCTGGCGCTCAACCGCAAGCTTCCCGGTGCCGGGTTCGCGCAGGCGACGGTCTTCGCGCCCTACATCCTCTCCGGCTACGGCGTCGGGCTCGCCTGGCTCTACATCTTCGACCCCAACATCGGCGCGCTCTCGGCGATCCTGCGCGACGTCGGTCTGAACAGCCCGGAGTGGATCAACTCGCCTCGGTGGACGCTGACGATGGTGATCATCGTCTACGTCTGGAAGAACCTCGGCTACGCCGCGGTCATCTACCTCGCCGGCCTCCAGGCGGTGCCGGGCGACGTGCTGGAGGCGGCCGATCTCGACGGTGCCGGTCCGGTGAGGCGGTTCTTCACGGTGACCCTGCCGCTGCTCTCGCCGACCACGTTCTTCCTGCTGGTCACCACGATCCTCAACAGCCTGCAGGCCTTCGACCTGCTGATCGCGATGGACAAGCTCGGCCGGGGCGCCCGCACCCTGATCTTCGACGCCTACCTGACCGGTTTCAAGGAGCAGAGCCAGGCGGGCTACTCCGCGATGTTGTCCACGGTGCTCTTCGCGATCCTCGTGGTGATCACGCTCGTCCAGCTGATCGTCGTGGAGAGGCGGGTCCACTACCGATGAGCACCACGACTGCTCCCTCACGAAGAGTGCGGCTCACGCCGCTGACCGTACGCGACTACCTCGTGCTCCTGCTCGCGGTGCTCGTCGTCGTGCTGCCGCTCGGCTACATGATCCTGGCCTCCTTCAAGGGGCCTGGCGACCTGGCGACCACCGACCTGGTCGTCTTCCCCGAGGTCTGGAAGCCGGAGAACTACTCCGAGGCCGCGTTGAAGGTCCCCTTCGGACGCCTCTTCCTCAACTCCACCATCGTCACGGTCGTCGGCGCGGGGCTGAAGGTGCTGCTGGCGATCCTGACGGCGTACGGCCTGGTCTTCTGCGAGTTCCCCGGCAAGAAGTACGTCTTCTGGGGCGTGCTCGCCACGATGATGGTGCCGCCGCAGGTCACCGCGCTGCCCAACTACGTCTTCATCAGCAGCCTCGGCGGCGAGAACACCTACTGGGGACTCATCCTGCCGGGCCTCGGCACCGGCTTCGGTACGTTCCTGCTGCGCCAGGCCTTCATGCAGCTCCCCTACGAGGTGATCGAGGCGGCTCACCTCGACGGCGCCGGCCACTGGCGGAGGCTGTGGCACTGCGTGGTGCCGATGTCGCTGCCGTCGATCGCGACGGTGGCCCTGGTCAACGTGGTCTACGAGTGGAACGACTACCTGTGGCCGCTGATCATCATCACCGACCCCGCGATGATGACGCTGCCGCGGGGTCTGACGCTGCTGCAGAACAGCGAGTCCGCGGCCAGCTCGTTCGGCGTCCTGATGGCCGGCACCGTGATGGTGCTGCTGCCGATCCTCGTCGTCTTCGCGTTCCTGCAGCGTCACATCGTCAACGGCTTCACCCAAGGCGGCGTCAAAGGCTGACGTTCTCAGCCCACAGTTGGCACAACAGGGAAAGGATGCTTCATGAATACCTCGTCCAACCTGCATCGCTCGGGTCTGATCCTGGACCGACGACGGTTCCTCGGCCTCAGCGCCCTGGGCATCTCCGCGGCGGCGCTGTCCGCCTGCGGCGGCGGGCCCTCGACAAGCGGCGGCGGCGGCGCTGCCAGCGCCGTCGAGCAGATCGACTTCAGCGGTGTGAAGCCGGCCAAGGAGGTCACCTTCTGGACCTCCAACCCCGGTGACTCGATCAAGGTCAGCACCGAGATCGTCAACGCCTTCAACGCCTCCCAGTCCGACATCACCGTCAAGCTCGTCACGGCCGGGGCCGACTACGAGGAGATCGCGCAGAAGTTCCAGACGGCGCAGACCGGCGGCGACCTGCCCGACATCATCAACCTGTCGGACGTGTGGTGGTTCCGCTACAAGATGAACGACCAGATCATCCCGCTCGACTCCCTCTTCGAGGCGCTGCAGTTCGACACCGACGACTACGTCGACTCGCTGCTGGCTGACTATCTCTACGACGACGCCCACTGGGCGGTTCCGTGGGCACGCTCGACGCCGCTCTTCTACTACAACAAGGACCACTGGAAGAAGGCCGGACTGTCCGACCAGGGCCCGCAGTCCTGGGAGGAGTTCGACGAGTGGAAGACCGAGCTCGCCGCGACCAGCGGCGCGAAGTTCGCCTTCCAGTTCCCGGCCCTGGCGGGCTACGCCGGCTGGACCCTGCAGAACAACCTCTGGGGTTGGGGCGGCGGCTGGTCGAAGGAGGAGTCCTTCGACATCACCTGCAACTCGGCCGAGGCGGTCGAGGCGCTCTCCTTCCTCAAGGACTGGGTCTACAAGGACAAGGTCGCCGGGGTCGCCGGCGTCGACCAGATCCAGGACTTCGCGGCGGGTGTAGCCAGCGCCACCGTCGGTTCGACCGGTGACCTGATCAACGCGATCACCTCGGCGAAGTTCGACGTCGGCGTCGCACCGCTGCCCGCCGGGCCGGCGGAGACCGAGCGGATCTGCCCGACCGGCGGCTCGGGCGTCGGCATCCCGAAGGACATCAGCCCCGAGCGGCAGCTCGCGGCAGGCACCTTCATCAAGTTCCTCACCGAGCCCGAGCAGGCGATCAAGTTCTCCGAGGCGACCGGCTATGTGCCGATCCGCAAGTCCGCCGACCCCGCCGCGATCCTGCAGAAGACCCCGCAGGCGCAGGTCGCGATCGACCAGCTCCCCAACACCCGCTCGCAGGACTACGCCCGAGTCTTCCTGCCCGGTGGTGACCTGGAGATGGCCAACCACATGGCCTCGATCCTCACCGAGAACAAGGACGTCCAGACCGAGATGGACAGCCTCAAGGCGGCGCTGGAGAAGATCTACACCGACCAGGTCAAGCCGCACATCTGATGAACACGGCGTAGGGCACCCTGCGGGGTGCCCTACGCTCGGTTCTCGTGAGCGAGGACTTGGTAGTGGAGCGACGCCCGGGCGTCGTACAGGTGACCTTCAACCGGCCGCAGAAGCACAACGCCTTCACGCACGCGATGTACGGCGCGCTGCACGACCTGTGCGACGAGTTGGCCACCGACGAGTCGGTGAAGGTGCTGGTGCTGACCGGCGCCGGCGGGCGGGCGTTCGCCGCCGGCAACGAGATCTCCGACTTCCTCTCCCGCGACGCGGTGGACTACGAGGACTGGATCCGCTCGCTGCTCGAGAAGCTGTTCGCGCTCCCGCAGGTCACCATCGCCGCGGTCGACGGCGTCTGCGTCGGCGGCGGGCTCGCGGTCGCGACCCACTGCGACCTACGGGTCGCGACACCGCACTCCCGCTTCGGCTACCCGATCGCGAAGACCCTCGGCAACGCGCTCGCGGCCTCCATCGTCTACCGCGCCGCCGCCGTCTTCGGCGAGCCGGTCGTGCGCGAGATGCTGCTCGCCGCGCGGCTGGTCGGCGCGGACCGCGCCTATGCCACCGGTGCGCTGACCGCCGTCACCGACTCGCTGGCCGACGAGGTCGATGCGCTGGTCGAGGGCATCCTGCCGCTCTCCGGCGTCACCGTCCGGGCGACCAAGTCCCAGCTCGCCGCCTTCGCTGCTCGCGCCGAGGCCTCGCCGGAGGGTGATGAGGAGCTGCTGCGCGAGGTCTACACCGGCGCCGACTTCAAAGAGGGCGTACGCGCGTTCCTGGCCAAGGAGAAGCCCGCCTTCCGCTGACCAATCTCCGTTGACGCCGGCGCCGGGCCGACAGACGATGACGTATGCCCTCCGAGCAGAACAAGACGTACGTCGAGACCGACCGGTTCCGCGACGCGCTGATCCGGCAGAGCGATATCAGCGGCCTGGAGATCCGGGACTGCTGGTTCGAGAGCCGGCTGAAGATCGTCGACGCCTGGGGCAAGGACGTCTATCTCGGCGGTGACTTCGGCCGGGTCGTGGTCAACGACGTCGACGTCACCGCGTACGTCGACGCCGAGCTCGACCGGGTCGAGCCCAACCGCGTCCTCGCCCGGGAGGCGAGCACGCCCGACGACTTCCGCGCGGCCTGGGACGCCCTCGAGGCGACCTGGGCAGCGACCGTGGAGGAGGCGCGTGGCCTGCCCGAGGAGCTGCTCCACGAGCAGGTCGACGACGAGTGGTCGTTCGTGGAGACGCTGCGCCACCTGCTCTATGCGAGCGACAAGTGGTTCGGTGCGCCGGTGCTCGAGGAGGACTCGCCCTACCACCCGCTCGGCTACGGGCCGATGGATCCGGTAGGCGAGCTCGGTCTCACGCCGGAGGTGAAGGCGAGCCTCGACGAGGTGCTCGAGCCGCGGCTGGCAAGGATGGCCACGATCCGCCGCTACGTCGAGGCCCTGACCGTCGAGGAGCTCGACCGGAGCTGCTCGCGCAAGCCGGTCGGCAACGATCAGACGGCCGACTACGCCGTACGGAAGTGCCTCGGGGTCGTCCTCGGGAAAGAGGCCGAGCACCACCGATATGCCGTACGCGACCTGGCGGTTCTATCCGCTGGTTGAGGTGGCCCGACGCCCCTACGATGTCGCCGTGAAGGTGTTCGGATGGACCGTGCTGACCCTGGTTTTCGTCGACGAGCTGCTGGCGATGGCCGCCTTCGGGGTGTGGGGCTGGGAGCACGAGCCGCGGTGGCTGCTGGTCTGGCTGCTGCCGGTGGCGGCCATGTTCGCCTGGTGGCTGTTCGCCTCGCCGAAGGCGGCTCGTGGTGGGCCCGTGATCCGGCCGGTCGTGAAGGTGATCGTCTTCGGGCTCGCCTCGCTGGCGCTCCTCGATGCCGGTCACCCCGGCTGGGCGCTCGCCCTGCTGGTCTTCTCGGTCGTCGTGAACGGTCTGGCTCAGCTCCCCGCGATCAGCCGGCTGCCCACCGATGTGCTTCGAGAAGACTCGGCCCGTACCAGGTGATCAGCCGGCCGCTGACCAGCTCGGTCGGCGTCCGCGCGAAGGCCTCCGGGCCGTCCCCGGCGGTGAAGACGTACGGCTCGTCGGGGAGCAGCACGACATCGGCCCCGGCACCGTCGATCTCGGCCAGGTCGACGTGCGGGTAGCGGTCGGCCTGCTCGCCGAAGACGTTCTCCCAGCCCAGCCGTCGCAGCAGGTCGCCGGTGAACGTCCGTGAGCCGACCACCATCCACGGGTCACGCCAGATCGGCACAGCGACCCGGCGGGTGACCTGGGGGAGCGGGCCGCACCAGAGCCGGCGGGCCTCCGCAAGCCAGTCGGGGCGGTCCCAGCCGAGCCCGTCGAGGAGCCGTTCCATCGAGCTGATGGCCCCGGGGACCGTCTCGATGTCCGTCACCCAGACCCGG
Source organism: Nocardioides sp. NPDC057577 (assembly GCF_042801335.1). NCBI lineage: Bacteria > Bacillati > Actinomycetota > Actinomycetes > Propionibacteriales > Nocardioidaceae > Nocardioides > Nocardioides sp. NPDC057577. The sequence continues at coordinate 7,447 of NZ_JBHVGB010000231.1, forward strand.
ATGCCCCGCTCCCGCAGCCGGCGTACGTCCAGCTCCCGGTTCTCTTCCTTGTTGGCCACCACCACATCCGGCGCCAGCGCCGCGATCGCGGCCAGATCGGGGTTCTTGGTGCCACGCACGCGGGGCACGTCCAGGTCGGCCGGATGCGTGCACCAGTCAGTGGCGCCGACCAGCCGGTCCGCCGCGACCGAGGCGAGCGCCTCGGTCAGCGACGGAACGAGTGAGACGACCCGCGTCGCTGGCTGCGGCCCGTTGTATCGAGTGCCTAGGTCGTCCATATCTCTCCTCCGCTGGTCGAGCCGCCGGAGCCGCTAGGCGGAGGCGTGGGGGGGGCCCCACCGGAACACCCGGGGTTTGGGTGGGCACCGG
>NZ_JBHVGB010000232.1:0-7803 GCF_042801335.1 Nocardioides sp. NPDC057577
ACCCTGACTTCCGAATCGCCCCCCGGCTCGCTATCGCGAGCCGGGGGGCGAGCTTCGGTGCGCGATGACTCAGTCGACCTCGACCGCCGCCCGCCCGGGGACGTACGCATGCGACCCGGAGGGTCGCCGGAGCACGACGCTCAGCGAGGCGATGATCCCGAGCGCGCCCAAGGCGGCCGCGGCGTAGAAGGCCTCGCGCATCCCCGGGACGACCTCGCCGGGGGTGCCGTTGGCGACGTAGACCGAGGCGATCACGGCCAGGCCGATCGAGCCGCCGAGCTGCTGCATCGTCTGCACCAGACCTGAGGCCGAGCCGGCGTGGGCGGCGTCGACACCCTCGAGGCCGAGAGCCGTGGTGGAGGTGAAGACGAGCGAGGCGAAGGCGCCGTTGAGCAGGAACGGAGCCAGGACGGCGCCGGCGTACGTGCTCGACTCCGTCAGCGTGCTCAGCCACAGGAACGACACCGTCAGGCCGGTGGCGCCCAGGACCAGCACCCGCGGCATCCCGATCCGGGCCGCGATCCGAGGTGCCACCCGGGACATCGCGAAGATCATCAGGGTGAGCGGCAGGAATGCCAGCCCCGACGCGAGCGGACCCATCCCCAGCGCACCCTGCAGGGAGATCACGGTCAGGTAGAACGTCGAGAACTGTGCCCCGACGAGCCCGACCGCGGCGATGAACGCGGCGACCCTGCGGTGGCTGTTGAAGAGGTGGAGCTGCAGCAGCGGGTGGGCGACCCGGCGTTCGGTGAGCACGAGGGCGACCAGCAGGAGCAGGCCGATCGCGATCCCGCCGATGGTGCGTACGGAGGTCCAGCCGTGCTCCGGGGCGCCGATCAGCGACCAGACGATCGCGGCCGCACCACCGGTGGCGGTCACGGCGCCGACGATGTCGAAGCGTCCCGGTCGCGGCGCGGTCTCGGCGACGAGACGGCCGACGAGCGCGAGCACGACGAGCCCGATCGGTACGTTGATGAACAGCGTCCAGCGCCACGACGCGATGTCGGTCAGGATGCCGCCCAGGATCAGCCCGATCGAGGCACCGCTGGAGGAGACGGCCGCGAAGAGCGCGATCGCCCGGGCCCGGCCGGCCTCGTCCTTCGCCGACGTGGTCAGCAGGGCGAGCACCTGGGGCGCGGCGATCGCCGCACCGAAGCCCTGCAGCGCGCGGGCGATGACCAGCAGATCGTCGGTCGGCGCGAGCCCGCCGGCCAGGGAGAAGAGGGTGAAGACGGAGAGACCGGCGACGAACGTACGCCGCCTGCCGAAGACGTCGCCGAGCCGACCGCCGAGCAGCAGCAGGCCGCCGAAGGCGAGGGTGTAGCCGTTGAGCACCCAGGTGAGTGCCGCCGGGGTGAACTCGAGGTCGTCGGCGATCCGGGGGAGCGCGACGTTCACGACCGCCGAGTCGAGCACGATCATCAGCTGGGCGACCAGGACCAGGGCGATCCCGGCGCCGGCGGCCTTGGTGGCCGCGGGTGGCTTGGGTGGTGCCGCGGTGGATGTCATTCAAGAGCTCCTGTTGGAGACGGAAGAGGAGTACAGTGAAGCGGAGGAAGTCTCCGCTTGACTGAACACTACCGGAGAGTGTCTCCGTTTAGCAATGCATTTAGTTGCGATGGCGGTGCTTGCTGTTAACTGAGGTCCCCGCAGAGCCGCGGGAGCCACTGAGGAGGTCTGGATGAGAGCCGACGCGAAGCGCAACCGCGAGCGGCTCATCGAGGTCGCCCATGCGGTTTTCAAGGAGCGCGGTCTCGACGCACCTCTCGATGAGGTGGCCCGACGTGCGGGTGTCGGCCCCGGCACCCTCTACCGCCACTTCCCGACCCGCGAGGCGCTCCACGAGGCGATCATGGCCACCTGGATCGAGGAGGTCTCCGCCCACGTCGAGAAGGCGATGGCGACCGAGGGCGGCTGCCGGGAGAAGCTGCTCGCCTGGTTCGAGGAGTACGTCTCGCTGCTGACCCGCCACCAGGGTGCCGCCGCCAAGATCACCGCCTCCCTGGGCTGCCAGGACTCCCCGCTGCGCACCAAGTGCCAGACCTACGCCGACGCCAACGAGAGCGTCCTGACGGAGATGGCCGAGCACGGCGTGCTCCGCGAGGGTGTCGACAACCTCGACGTCTGCCGCCTCCTCGGCGGTGTCGCGACCATGGCCGACCACTCCTCGCTCGAGGCCAAGGACGTACGTCCCATGCTCGACGTCATCGCGAACGGCGTCCTCAAGAACTGACCTCGCCTGGGGCACACTGGGGGTATGTCCTTCACCTCGCCGGTCAGCGGCCCGCAGAGCCCGCTGAAGCTGGAGTTTCCCCAGTCGCTCGCGACCTATGACGACTACGCCGCCGCGCAGAAGACGGTCGACTTCCTCTCCGACAAGGAGTTCCCGGTCGAGAACTGCATGATCGTCGGCACCGAACTGAAGCAGATCGAGCGGATCACCGGCCGCCTCACCTGGAGCAAGGTCGCCCTCGCCGGCGTCCTCTCCGGCGCCTGGCTCGGCGTCTTCGTCGGCCTGATCGTGTCGCTCTTCGGCAACGAGAACTTCCTCTTCATCCTGCTGTCGACGGTGCTCCTCGGCGTCGTCTTCGGCCTCATCTGGTCGCTGATCGGCTACGCCGCCACCCGCGGCACCCGCGACTTCTCGAGCGTCAAGGTCATCGTGCCGACCAAGTACGAGGTCCTCGTCGAGCACAAGGTCGCCGCCCGTGCCCGCGAGCTCCTCGCCGAGCTCCCAGGCGCCCTCCCCAACCCCTTCTCCTGATCGGTCACCTCCGCCCTCGTCTCGAATCCTGAGACAGGCGCCGCGTTCGCGTGTAGTCACGCGTGTTTCGGGGAAGAACTCCACTGGCGAAGGAGGCCCCGATGTCATCTCAGATCAACGTACGTCCCGACGATCTCGTCAGGCTCGCCGACCGTTGCATCGACTGGGCGATGGACCTGACGGCTGCGACCACGGACAACGCCGGTGCCCTCGAGGTCGCCTCGCGGGATGCCGGCAACACCCAGGGCGGCTACGACACCACGGCTGCCCACGGCCCGCTGGTCGAGGCCGCGTCCAGCGCGCTCGAGTCGTTCGCGGCGGTCTTCGAGGCGGACGCCGATGCCCTCATGCTGTGTGCGTTCGACATCTCCGCGACCGACGAGGAGGTCGCGCGGGCAGCCCGGTCCAGCAATTCGCTGCCCCCGGGACCGACACCCCGACCGCCGGAGCCGTCGCCGGGTCCGCCGCCGCCCTCACCCACGCCGAGCCCGTCCCCGGGCCCCACGCCGACCCCGCGCTGAGGAGAACGAGATGTCCGAAGGCACCTGGAAGCTGTGGGACGACGCGGCGTCGATCGACGACGCGTCGCGAGGCTGGACCTCGATCGCGAAGGCGCTCGACGGCGTCACCGAGGCGTTCATCGGCGGCTCCAAGGACGTGGTCGCGGACTGGGAGGGCCAGACCGCCGAGTCCTACGAGGGGCACCGCAAGACGCTCCTGACCGACCTCGACAAGGCGCGCGGGCTCGCCGACAAGGCCTCCTCGGCGACAGCTCGGATCGCCGGCACCGTACGCATCGCCCAGGGTCACCTCGACCAGTCCTGGGCGACGGTGGCCCACATCCCGCACCAGGGCAGCCCCTCGGGCGACATTCGTTTCGAACCGGAGACCCCCGAGGACAGCAAGCTCGTCACCGACGCCATCGCGAGGGCCTCCGAGATCCGGGCCGGGCTCGACCGCGACCTCAACGCCGACCGCCAGGTGCTGGTCGACACCACTGCTGTCTGGCAGGGGCTATCGACGAGCATGGCCGCGATCGCCGAGTCGGGGCAGGACCCGTTCCACCTCCCCGCCGACGTCGACTCGGTCGGCATGATCAACGTCGACGGAAAGACCTACATCAACACCGGCAGCGGCGATGACGTGGTCACGGTCGGGATCAACCCGCTGACCGGGAGACAGGTCGTCACCGTCAACGGCCAGATGTACGACGTACCTGCCGGCAACGAGATCGTCATCCGCGCCGGCGAAGGGAACGACGAGATCAACGTCCCGCAGGGCACCGACGTCAACCTCTCCCTGCTCGGTGGCCGAGGTGATGACCGGCTCAACGGCGGCAGCGGGAGCGACCGCATACTCGGTGGCCAGGGTCGCGACCACATCTTCGCCGGCGACGGCGACGACCAGGTCTCGGGTGGCACGGATCGCGATTACATCGACGCCCAGGGCGGCAACGACCTCGCCACCGGGGCCGGCGGGGACGACACCGTCTACGGCATGGCCGGAAATGATCGGATCAGTGGCGGTCGCGGCCAGGACTATCTCGAAGGAGCCGACGGCGACGACATGCTCGTCGGTGGCGACGGCAACGACATCGCCTCCGGTGGTGACGACAACGACCGGATCCACGGTGGTGCCGGCGACGACGTGAGCTACGCCGGGCGGGGGACCGACACCACCTACGGTGGCTCGGGTGACGACAAGGCCCACAGCGAGTCGGGCGACACCGACGAGGCCGTCGAGCAGCACGTGACCGTCCAGATCACCGAGGTCCCGGAGTGGATCAAGATCGAGGGTTCGCCGGAGTTCGTCGCCCGGACCCGTGCGGACCTCGAGATGTTGGCAGCCTCGCCCACGGGTCAGCAGATGCTCGCCGCGTTGGACCGGAGACACGACGACTCGGGCGTGCTGGGGATCGGGCAGGAGAACCTGACCATCCGCGAGTACGTCGGTGAGACTCCGAACAGCTCGGCATCCGACGGGCCGATGGGCGGCAACGAGATCAAGTACATGCCGGACATCGACACGATGCACACCGGCAGCAGTCAGACGCCCGTCGACGGCCCGCCGGTCGCGGTGCTCTACCACGAGATGGCGCACGTCTATGACTACATGCACGACACGCTCGAGCCCGGCGAATACCACGGTGACGACCCTGAGAACCAGGGGACGAACAACCGCGAGCGCGAGGCTGCCGGTCTGCCCGTCGACCACGACAACGACCCGAGCACGCCGGAGCAGATCGACCCGGACCATCCCTACGTCTACACCGAGAACGGGCTCCGCGACGAGATGGGGGCACCGCACCGTGACCACTACTAGGTTGATGATGCTCGCATCGCTGCTGACGGCCGGAGGTCTGGTGATGAGCGGCTGCGCGAAGGTTCCCGAGGGGGAGCGGGAGATCGAGGGGGTCCGGTTCGAGTCCGAGATCGCCACGGCCGGCGACGCGCTGGAGATCAGCTATCGGGTGGTCAACGACGCGGACACCGACGTCTACGTGATCGACTCGGTGCCGACGTACGCCAACGGGGCGCTGCAGCCGGCGTCGGCGGACACCGTCTACGTCCTGGGCAGCGGCGGGAGCCGGGCCGAGGTGAGCAAGCGGGTCTTCGCGCTGCCGGACGACACGTCGTTCGCCCAGATGCCGGCGGTCGGTTGGGCCAAGCTCGCGTCGGGCGAGGAGCTGAAACGCGACGTACGCGTGCCGCTGCCGCTCGAGGAGTATCGCCCGTTCACCGACGACTCGGTCCCGGAGGTCCCGGACCCGGTCGAGGAGGTCATCTTCTGCGTCGGTGTCCTCGACCTGCGCGACCTCTACTCCGAGGGCGTCCCGGCCGACGTGACCGGCCTGGCACACTCAGACTCGGCCGCCGAGTCCCAGCAGATCTTCTGCTCCGATCCGGCGTCCCTGGGCTGATGACGCGAGTCGGCGTGCTCGCGGTGGCGCTGCTGCTGATGTCTCTCGGTGGGTGCGCCGAGGACTCGCCCTACGGAGAGTTCGGTCCGTCCAGCTTGGCGCCGGAGCCGGAGGCGACGTTGGAGGCCGACGTGACGGTCAGCGACACCGAGGTCCGGGTGAGCTACCGGTTCGCCAATGACGGTGACGAGCCGTTGATGCTCATCAACCGGCCGGGCGTGGCGGTGGGGGCCGGCGTCCGCTATCGGGAGGACGCGGCGTATGTCACCGAGGATGCCGATGACGGGGCGCTGTTGTCGCAGGCGCTCTTCGGGTTCCCCGACACCGATCAGACCTGGGAGTCCATTCCACGGGTCGGGGTCACGGAGGTGGCGCCGGGTGAGGCCGTCGAGGTCGACGTGAGGTCCGCGTTGCCGCTGACCTGGTTCCACCCGTTCGGAACCGACCTCGGAACGGGGCCGATGTCGATCCCGAGCGATGTCGACGAGGTCCGGTTCTGCCTCGGCGTGGTCTCCCCGCCCTTCCCGGAGTCGATGACGCCGCGGACCGAGGAGGACGGGACACAGACTGTCGGACACGCGAGCGCCGAGCAGCACCTGTTCTGCTCGGCGCCGGAGGAGTTGTGAAGCTGAGAGTGGTCTATAGGCAGGCGCCTGAAAAAAACCCCGACCCCGCCCGGGGGGCGGGGGGTGCACGGGACCCACGGGGGCCTGCCGGTGGGGGGGGGGCGGCCCCCCCCGGGGGCCCCCGCGCGGGCCCCCCCCCCCGCGGGGGGGCGGGGGGGGGTGGGGTGTGGTGCCGGGGCGGGGCCTCTATAGGTCACTCTCAGCTTCACAACTCCAGCTCAGCGGCCGTGGGCCAGGTCGTACCAGGTCACCTCGGTGGCCATGCCGTTCGCGGTGCGACCGAGGCGCTTCTGGTAGGCGACGAGGGCGACCTGGGTGTTCCAGTCGAGGACGCCGGTGATCTTCGGGCGCTCGGGTGCGGAGGTGGCGCTGAGGGCGCGCTGGAGGTCGCGGACGGTCTCGCCGGAAGAGCCGCGCTTGAGGAGCGGTCGGCTGTTGGCCGCCCACAGCGTCTTCCAGGCACCCTTGGTCCACGTCTTCTGCACGGTCAGCCCGTGCGAGCGCTGCCAGGCGTTGATCGAGCGCACCAGCCCTGCGTCGTACGTCCCGTCGATGGGACCGCCGAAGTTCCCGCGCTCACGGAGGATGCACTCGAGCGCCTTCGTGTAGATCGGCGACGGGGTGTAGGAGCTGGTGCGCGGCTTCAGGTCGGGATACGAGGTGAAGCTGACCGGGACACCGCCGCAGTGGGTCACCGGGCGGGCGTAGGAGCCGCGGCCGAGGTCGACGTAGTTGGAGTCGATCTCGATGGTGGTGCCGCCATGGGTCTCCTTGTGCGGGCCGCGGTACTGCTTGACGCGGCGGTGGGGGCTCCACGGCTTCTCGGGGATGTAGCGGGTCGAGGTGCCGGCGCGGCCGTCCCAGTCGGCGATCCACAGGTCGGCCGGGTAGACGAAGCCGCGCGGCTGGGCGTGCCAGACGGCCTGCATCGCCTTGATGCCGGACGACGCGCTCGAGTACAGCGCCGGGCGGTAGCCGAGCTTCTTGATGCGGTGGCTCCAGGCCGACACGAACCACATCGCCGACTCACGGCACCGCTGGTTACCGATGTCGAACCCCTCGAGGTCGTAGAACATCGTGCTTCCGGCGGCGATGCCGTAGCGCTTGGCGGCGTCGACGGTCGCGTTGGCCTGGTTGACGCCCTGGCGCTTGGCGGTGGCGTACTGGTCGGTGGAGCGCGCGCTGATCCGCGGGTCGTCGCGGTAGCGCGGGAAGTGCGGGTTGCACGAGGCCTGCGGCCCGAGCGTGATCGGCAGCAGCCGCCAGCCACGGGCATGCTGCTTGCGCACCCAGGTCGCGCTGAGGTTGGTCTGGTTGCGGCAGCCGCGCGAGTTGCCGGCGATGTAGATGCCGACCGCGCCGAACTTGGAGTGCTGCCACCAACGGTCCATCGCCGTCTGGGACGGCGCCTGGCACTGGTCGAAGCCGTAGCCGGTGAAGTTGCCCGGCGTGACCGGGTTCGCGGCGGCCGCGGGGCTGGGCATTGCCAGCCC
>NZ_JBHVGB010000233.1:0-7788 GCF_042801335.1 Nocardioides sp. NPDC057577
GTTATGACGAGCCGACTCGGCGAGGGTTTTGGTCAGGACGAGCCGACTCGGCGGGCTTCGGCTTGGCCGTGGTGCGTGGGGGCGGTCTTGCGCCGGCCACGTCGGCCCGCTGCGATTGAGCTCGGAGCGACCGAGAATGTCGGTGGGCCGGATTACTGTTCCTGTGCGTGAGATGGAGCTACCCGACGATGGCGGACGGCACGAGCGTGCCGTTCCGCCCGTCGGAGCGCCCACCGATCTCGGCGTGGATGAGAGCACACATCCTCGAGCGGCATCAAGCCACCTCCGAGTCCGAACGGGAGTGGCCCCGGAAGTCGAAGTTTCCCGCAGGCTGGAGCGCTGATCAGATCATCGCCGCGGTGGACCTGGCGCTCGCGGACCCCGACCGTCCGCCGACACGTCTCGGTGACAAGCTCCGCTTCGAGCGGGTTGTCGACGGTCAGCTCGTCCGCGTGCAGGTGCGGGGCGATATGGAGCCGCCCGAGATCTGGAACGCGTATCCCGTGGACAGCGAGGGCTAGCATGGTTGATATGAACATCGAGGACTTCGCCTACGGCGTGCTGATGGAGGCCCTGCCGTCCATCCCCGCTGATGTGCTCGAGGTCATCGGCGATGACATCGATGCGGGCGAGTATCTGACGTCCTTGATCGAGCTCATCGAACGAGCGCCGGAGACAGTCTCCGTGGCGGTCGTGGATGCTCTGGAGGGCCATCTCGATGCCCTTCCTGAAGGGCCGCACCAACGTGTCGGGGCCGATGCGGTGGCACGACTCCGGCATCTCAAGAGCGCCTGATCCCTGCGGAGCTCTTCGTGCATCGATCCGCCCTAGTCGTGGCGTAGGCGCGTGAAGGCGCCGAGGACGGTGCGCTCGGAGAGGACGAGGTAGTCCTGCAGCTCGGCCGCGGCCGCGGGTCCGCCCTGCTCGAGGAAGGTCTCGAGGAGGGCGCGGTTGCGAGTGACGAACGGGGCGTGCAGGGCCTCGGGGTTGTCGATCTCGAGGAACGCGAGCCGTAGCTCGGCGGCGATGTCGCGGAAGAGCCGCTCCAGGCGCGGGCTGTCGGCGAGGGCGACGATGGCGTCGTGGAACGCCATGTTGGCGGTGCCGACCGTGCGCCAGTCGCGCGCCTCGAGGCCGGACTCTCCCTGCTCCACCGCCTCGCGCATCGCGGTCACGGCCGGATGCAGCGGGGAGCCCGCGGCCAGGGCTGCGGGCTCGACGTAGCGCCGCGCCCGATAGATGTCGACGACGTCCGCGACTCCGGGGGAGGCGACGGAGACCCCGCGGTGGGGCACGTGCTCGATGAGCCCCTGCTCCGAGAGCACGCGGAACGCCTCGCGGAGCGTGTTGCGCGAGACGCCGAGCTTCTCGGCGAGAGAGATCTCGGACAGCCGGGTGCCGGGCGCGAACTCTCCGTCGATGATCCGACGCCGCAGCGCGTTCGTGAGGGTGTCGTCGGCATCGGGCATGACCGCATCCTAGGGGATCGCATCCGTGGACAATCGCAACACCAATTTAACAACCCGGACTATCATTGTTGAACAATGAATGCCATTCTGTACTACACCTAGAGTGTGGTGCCAGCCACACGGCCCGTTGATGGCAGGAGTCCCCCATGACTGAGACAACCAGCGCCGAGCGCGCGAAGAGCTTCGCCCGTTCCCGCCGAGGACCCATCCTCGGCGCCATCTTCCTGATGGCCACCTCGGCCATCGGCCCCGGCTTCATCACCCAGACCGCGACCTTCACCGCGCAGCTCGGCGCGGCGTTCGCCTTCGCGATCCTAGCCTCGATCCTGATCGACTTCGCGCTGCAGATGAACGTGTGGCGGATGATCACGGTCGCCGGCAAACGGGCGGGTGACCTGGCGAACGAAGCCGTGCCGTACTCCGGTCACGTGCTCGCGACGCTCATCGTGATCGGTGGTCTGGCGTTCAACATCGGCAACATCGCGGGTGCCGGCCTCGGTCTGAACGCCCTGCTCGGCATCGACCCCAAGGTCGGCGGTCTGCTCTCGGCGCTGCTCGCGATCGGCATCTTCATGTACAAGCGGGCCGGCCGCGTCGTCGACATGGTCGTGCTCGTGCTCGGTCTGCTGATGATCGGGCTGACGCTCTTCGTCGCGATCGCCTCACAGCCTCCGGTCGGCGACGCGCTGCGCCAGACCTTCGTGCCCGACACGCTCAACTTCGCGACGATCACCACGATCGTGGGCGGCACCGTCGGCGGCTACATCACCTACGCCGGCGCCCACCGCTACCTCGACTCCGGCCTCACCGGCCCCGAGCACGTGCCGGCCGTCCATCGGGCCTCGATGAGCGGCATCCTCGTCACCGGGATCATGCGCTACGTACTCTTCCTGGCGATCCTCGGTGTCGTGGCCTCGGGCGTCACCCTCGACTTCTCGAGCCAGGCCGCCAACCCGGCCGGTCAGGCCTTCGGGGCCGTGCTCGGTGACGCGGGTATCCGCATCTTCGGCGCGATCTTCTGGGCCGCGGCGATCACCTCGGTCATCGGTGCCGCCTACACGTCGGCCACCTTCATCTCGACCTTCTCGAAGAAGCTGGGAACGGGGTGGCGGCTGCAGGTCGCGACGGTCGGCTTCATCGTGGTCTCCCTCGTCCTCTACCTGCTGATCGGCGCCGCGCCCGCGGCTATCCTGGTCTTCGTCGGTGGCTTCAACGGCCTGATCCTGCCGATCGGCATGACGATCTTCATGTACATCGGCTGGTTCCGTCAGCGCGACGTCCTGCACGGCTACCGCTACCCGGTGTGGCTGCTGACCGTGGGCACCCTCGCGACGCTGCTCAGCTGGTACATGGGCGTCGTCTCGATCGGCCCGATCTTCGCCTTCATCGGCATTGGAGCGTGAGCACCGTGACAACGAACCCTGCGGCAACCATCGACCTGAACTCCGACCTCGGCGAGAACGCACCCGACCGGGTCGTCGCCGACGACGCGGCCATGCTCGCGATGGTCTCGAGCGCCAACGTCGCCTGCGGGTTCCACGCCGGCACCCCCGAAGGGATCCGGCAGACGCTCGCTGATGCCGTCGCCAACGGCGTCACCATCGGCGCACACCCCGGCTACCGCGACTACGAGGGCTTCGGACGCCGTGCGATGGACCTCGACTCCGCGACCCTGCAGGCGCACGTCGAGTACCAGCTCGGTGCCCTGATCGGCTTGACCTCGACGGTCGGCGGCACGGTCCGGTACGTGAAGCCGCACGGCGCGCTCTACAACACGATCGCCCGCGACGAGCGCCAGGCGCAGGACGTGGTCGCGGCGGTCAAGGCGATCGACCCGTCCCTCGTGCTGCTGGGGCTGGCGGGTGGCGTCGTGCTCGAGGTGGCCGACAGAGCCGGCCTTGCCACGGCCGCCGAGGCCTTCGCGGACCGTGCCTACACGCCCGGCGGCGACCTGGTCTCGCGCGCCGAGCCCGGTGCGGTGCTGCACGACGCCGACGCTGTCGCGGCCCGGATGCTGCGGCTGGCACGTGAGGGCGTGATCGAGGCGATCGACGGCACCGACGTGGCCGTGCGAGCCGACTCGATCTGCGTGCACGGCGACAGCGACGGGGCCATCCGGATGGCCGCGGCGACCCGGGCGCTGTTCGAGGCCGAGGGCATTGTCATCGCCCCGTTCGCAGGGACCGCCGCATGATCGCGAGCATCACCCAGCTGGAGGAGGCGCGCGCCGCGCGCGCCGGGTACCGGGCGGGCGAGGTCGCTCCGACGAGCGGCGTCGCCCACGGCCTGGTGCAGGCCAACCTGATCTCCGTGCCGGCCGACTGGGCCTTCGAGGTGCTGCTCTTCGCGCAGCGCAACCCGAAGCCGTGCCCGGTGCTCGAGGTGCTCGACCAGGGCGCCTACGAGTCGACCCTGGCGCCCGGCTCCGACCTGCGCACCGACATCCCGGCGTACCGGATCTGGCGTGACGGGGTGCTGACCGAGGAGGTCACCGACGCACGCGTGGCGTGGGAGGAGCACCCGGACCTGGTCTCGTTCCTGATCGGCTGCAGCTTCACCTTCGAAGCGGGCCTGGCCGATGCCGGGATCCCGATCCGTCACCAGGAGCTCGGTCGCAACGTGCCGATGTACCGCACCTCGCGCCCGTGCGCCCCGGCCGGGCGCCTGCGCGGCGACATGGTGGTCTCGATGCGCCCGATCCCCGCCGACCGGGTCGCCGATGCCGTACGCATCTCCGGGCGCTATCCGGCGGTGCACGGCGCGCCGGTGCACGTCGGTGACCCGGCATCGCTCGGCATCGCCGACCTCGCCGCTCCCGAGTTCGGGGACGCACCCGAGGTGCGCGAGGGCGAGGTGCCGGTGTTCTGGGCCTGCGGTGTCACGCCCCAGGCCGCGATCATGGACTCACGTCCGCCGTTCGCGCTCACCCACGCGCCCGGCCACATGTTCATCACCGACGTACGGGATTCGGAGTATCTGGCGTGAGGCGAGTGCTCATCGCATCGGACCGGGCGTTGCTGGTCGAGGAGGACGACCTCGAGGGCGCGATGCGGCTGCACGCGGCGCTCGTGGCCGCGCCTCCGACCGGCGTCGTCGAGCTGGTGCCGGCCGCCCGGACGGTGCTCGTCCGGTTCGACCCGACGCTCGTCGACGAGGCGACGCTCGCCAAGGAGCTGACTCGCGTCGAGCCGGTCCACGGCGGCCTGCCGACGGCGGGTTCGGTGACGATCGGCGTGCGCTATGACGGGCAGGATCTCGACGAGGTCGCCGACCTGCTCGGGGTCAGCGCCGAGGAGGTCGTCGCGCGCCACGCGGCCGCGACCTGGCGGGTGGCCTTCACCGGGTACGCGCCCGGCTTCGGCTATCTCGTCGGCGACGACCCGCTGTTCGACGTGCCGCGGCGCTCCTCGCCGCGCACCCGGATCCCGGCCGGCTCCGTCGGCCTGGCCGGGACGTTCTCGGGCGTCTACCCCCGGGAGAGCCCTGGTGGCTGGCAGCTGATCGGGCGTACGGACGCCCCGATGTGGGACCTGCACCGGGACCCGCCCGCCCTGCTCGCGCCGGGGATGACGGTGCGGTTCGAGCGGCTCGAGCGCGAGTCGGTCTCGGTCGCCGCACCCGCTCCGCCGACCGACGCCATGGCGCACCCTTTCGCCGTCGAGGTCGTACGCCCTGGCCTGCAGCTGGTGCTCGAGGACCTCGGCCGACCCGGCCATGCCGCCCTCGGCGTCTCCGCATCAGGGGCCGCCGACCGCCGCTCCCTGCGAGCCGCGAACCGCGCCGTGGGCAACGTTCCTGGAGCCGCCGGGTTCGAGCTCGCTGGTGGCGGCGCGGTCCTGCGTTTCACCGGACCTGCTGTCGTGGCGGTCACGGGCGCATCCACCGAGACCACGATCGTACGCAGCGACGGACCGCCGCTCCCGGTCGTGCACGGCGCTGCCACCGCGCTCGAGGACGGCGAGGAGCTCCACCTCGGCGCGGTGAGCGCCGGCCTGCGCGCGGTGATCGCGGTGCGCGGCGGCCTGGATCTCGAGCCGGCCCTCGGCAGCCTCTCCAGCGACACGCTTGCCGGTCTCGGCCCCGGTGACCTCGGCGGTCGGCCGTTGCGCGCAGGCGATGTGGTGCCCCTGAACGGTCCCGCGGCCGCGCCGCACGCGGTCGACCCCTGCCCCGCTCCCGCCGACCTGTTGCCCGCGCCCGGTGACACGGTCGTGCTGCGCGTCGTGCTCGGCCCGCGCGAGGACTGGTTCACCCCGGCCGGCGTACGCACCCTGCTGGAGCAGGAGTGGACCGTCACGCCGCGCTCCGACCGCGTCGGCGTACGCCTCGAAGGGGCCTTCCCGCTCGAGCGCGACGTCGCCGGCGAGCTCCCGAGCGAGGGCGCCGTCACCGGCGCGATCCAGGTGCCGCCCGACGGCCAGCCCGTGCTGTTCCTTCCGGACCATCCGCTCACCGGCGGCTATCCCATCATCGGCGCGGTCATCGACCGCGACCTGGACCTGGCCGGGCAGCTGCCGCCCGGTGTCCGCATCCGCTTCCGTCCCGTGGCGCCCGATGCGTCGCCGGCAGAGATCCGAGGAGACTGACATGCGCAGGGTGCTCATCGCCAACAGGGGAGAGATCGCCGTCCGCGTCGTGCGGGCGGTTGCCGAGGCCGGCCTCGTGTCGGTCGCCGTCTACGCCGACCAGGACGCCGACGCGCTGCACGTGCGGCTCGCCGACGAGGCGTACGTGCTCGGCGGCTCGACCGCCGCCGAGTCCTACCTCAGCATCGAGTGGCTGATGGCCGCGGCGCAGGCCTCCGGGGCCGACGCGGTGCATCCGGGCTACGGCTTCCTCTCGGAGAGCGCCGAGTTCGCGCGTGCCGTCGAGGCCGCCGGCCTGACCTGGATCGGACCGGCTCCTGCGAGCATCGACCAGCTCGGTGACAAGATCACCGCCCGCCGGATCGCGCAGAGCGTCGGCGCACCGCTGGTCGCGGGCACCGACCGACCGTTGGAGTCCGCCGACGAGGCGGTCGCCTTCGCGCGCGAGCACGGGCTCCCCATCGCGATCAAGGCAGCCTTCGGCGGCGGCGGGCGCGGGCTCAAGGTGGCCCGTGAGCTCGACGACGTCGCGGATGCCTTCGAGTCCGCCTCGCGCGAGGCGCTGGCCGCGTTCGGCCGGGGCGAGTGCTTCGTCGAGCGCTTCCTGGAGCGACCGCGACACATCGAGGCACAGGTGCTCGGCGACGGCAACGGTCATGTTGTCGTGGTCGGCGACCGGGACTGCTCGCTGCAGCGGCGCAACCAGAAGCTCGTCGAGGAGGCCCCGGCTCCGGGGCTGACCGACGAGCAGCGCGCTCGCATCCACGAGGCTGCCCGCGACATCTGCGCCGCGGTCTCCTACCGCGGTGCCGGGACGGTCGAGTTCCTGATGGGCGCCGACGGGGTGATCTCGTTCCTCGAGGTCAACACCCGCCTGCAGGTCGAGCACCCGATCACCGAGGCGGTCACCGGCGTCGACCTCGTCGCCGAGCAGCTCCGGATCGCCGCCGGCGAGGGCCTCTCCTTCTCGGAGACGCCGGCACCGACCGGCCACGCGATCGAGCTGCGGATCAACGCCGAGGACCCGGGCCGCGGCTTCCTGCCGAGCCCCGGGGTGGTCACCGGCCTGCGGGTCCCCGCCGGCCCCGGGGTGCGCTGGGACGCCGGGATCGAGGCGGGCGACACCGTGCAGGCCGCCTTCGACTCGCTGATCGCCAAGCTGATCGTGCACGCGCCGGACCGGGACACCGCCGTCGTACGTGCCCGCCGCGCGCTCCGCGAGCTCAGCGTCGAGGGGGTCGCGACCGTCGTCCCCTTCGCTCGCACGCTGCTCGACGACCCGGCGTTCTCGACCGCCGGGTTCGCTGTGCACACGCAGTGGATCGAGACCGAGCTGATGCCGCGGCTCGAGGCGCAGCGTCGCCCCGAACCCGCGCCCGAGAAGCCGCTGCGGCGGGTGCCGATCGAGATCGACGGTCGCCGGGTGATGCTCGGGCTTCCCGAGGACCTCCTGCAGGGGATCGCGGCGGGAGGTCCCGCGCCGATGGAGGCCGCACCTGCGGTCGACCCGGCCGGGCTCGAGGCCCCCGTCCCCGGCGTACTCGTCGACTGGCTCGTCGCCGACGGCGACCAGGTCACCGAAGGTCAGGACGTCGCGGTCATCGACGCGATGAAGATGGAGACCCGGGTCGCCGCGCACCGAGCCGGCGTGCTCGCCCGCGGTGCCGACGTCGGTGGGACGGTCGCGATCGGGGACGTGCTCGGGAAGATCGAGTAGCTCAGGCGCGGAACCC
>NZ_JBHVGB010000234.1:0-7690 GCF_042801335.1 Nocardioides sp. NPDC057577
GGCCCGGTCCGCTAGGTTGCGTCCCAATCACCCCTCGAGAAGGAGCTCAGATGCCCACACCCGCCCTGCGTACGGCTCAGATGATGGCGCTCGCGTTCATGAGCATGGTCGTGGTGCTGGGGGTGGTCGTCTACCTCAGCGTCCCCGACCCCGACCTGGCGCTGCCGTCGACGTACGTCATCGGGGGTCAGGTCGTGGCCGGGGTCGTCATCGCCCTGATCCTCTCGACGATCGGGTTCCGGGCAGCCCCGATCACCCCGGGCACCGCCCCGGAGAAGGCGAAGGGCGAGGCGCTGCAGAAGCACCAGACATCGCTGATCCTCCGGCTCGCGCTCAGCGAGCTGGTCGCACTCGTCTCGATCACCCTCGCGTTCGTCCTCACCGAGGGCCAGCTGATGACGTACGTCATCGGCGGGCTCATCTCCCTGGCACTGATGGCGCTCTTCGCCTACCCCTCGGCCGGCAACGTACGCCGGGTGGAGGCCAGCCTCGACAGCGCTGGTGCGCAGTCGAGGCTGGCGGACACACTCGGCGTGATCTAGACCGTCAGGTCGATGCCCTCGGCGGCGAGCGCCTCGCGATAGGCCTCGACGTTGCGCATCTTCACGTTCTCGTAGCCGCGCACCATGTCCGGGAGCTCGGCGAGGCGAACGGCCCGGGCGTAGGACTCCTCGGTGAGGTCGGCCGCGAGGCCGGTGACCAGCGCGGAGTAGTGCGCGAGCAGGGCGCGCTCGGTCCGGCGTACGTGGGCGTGACCGAAGGGGTCCAGGAAGGTGCCGCGGACGAACTTCAGCGTCGCCAGGAGGCGCAGGATGAAGTGCGAACGCGGGCCGAAGGTCATCTTGCCGCCCTTGAGGAACGCCCCGAAGATCGGCGGGGAGAGCTTGAAGCTGATCTTGCCCTGGACCTCGGCGCGGACGCCGTCGAGCGCGGCCGGCGCGGTGAGGAGCCGGGCGACCTCGTACTCGTCCTTGTAGGCGGTGAGCTTGAACAGGTAGCGGGCGACGGCCTCGGAGAAGCGGGTGTCCTCGGTCACCGAGCGCTCGGCGGTCCAGATCCGGTCGACGGTCTCGACGTAGTCACGAGCGGTCGCCTGGTTCTGGAAGGCGACGAGCTTCGGCGCGCGGACCTCGGCGAGGCGGCGCACCTCGGCCTCGAACGTCGCGGCGTCCAGCGCCGGCACGACGATCGGCTCGACCGGAGCGGTGGCCGTGCCGGTGACCTTGGCGAACTCCTCCGGCATCGCGACCGAGGCGCGGCCCCAGCGGAAGGCGGCGACGTTCGCGCTGACCGCGACACCGTTGATGCCGATGGCCTCTTCGATCGCCTCGGCGGGAATCGGCAGAGCGCCGGCCTGGTAGGCGGCGCCGACCAGCAGGAAGTTGGCCGCGGCGGTGTTGCCGAAGAGGGTCTCCGCCGCCGCCAGCGCGTCGAAGGCACGCAGCGAGGACGTCGCGCTGTTCACCCGGGTGAGCAGCTCGTCGTCGGCCGGGTAGGCGATGTCCTTGTCATAGACCATCGGCCCGGTCGGCGTCTTGCTGGTCGACACGACCGCGCGGGTGTGCGCCGGGTCGCCGTAGGCGAGATTCTTGCCCTCGGCCAGAGTGAGCAGGTCGAAGCCGAGCAGCGCGTCGGCCGAACCCGGGGTGACCCGGTTGGAGGGGTCGATCGCTCCCGGTCCGAACCGCAGGTGCGCCGTCACCGGGCCCGCCTTCTGGCTCATCCCGACCTGGTCGAGCGACTCCACGCCGAAACCGGCACGCAGCGCGGCCGTCGCGAGCACCTGGTTGACGGTGACGATGCCGGTGCCGCCGATGCCGGCCATGAACACGCCGTACGTCTTCTCCAGCTCGCCGTAGCCGGGGTCCGCCACGGTCGGCGGCTCCGGGGTCGACTTCTTCGCCTTCTTGACCGTCGGGTCGGTCTCGACCGCCATGAACGAGGGGCACTCGCCCTCGACGCAGGTGTAGTCGGTGTTGCAGGAGGTCTGGTCGATGCGGGTCTTGCGGCCCAGCTCGGTCTCGACCGGCTGCACGGAGAGGCAGTTGGACTTCACGCCGCAGTCGCCGCAGCCCTCGCACACGGCCTCGTTGATCACGATCCGGGTGTTGCGGGCCTCGATCGTCCCGCGCTTGCGCTGACGCCGCGCGTCGGCGGCGCAATGCTGGTCGTAGATCAGCACGGTCACGCCCTCGACATCGCGCAGCTCCCGCTGAGCGTCGTCGAGGCGGTCGCGGTGCCAGAGGCGTACGCCTGCGGGGAAGTGGGCGCGGCGGTAGCGCTTCGGCTCGTCGGCGACCACGATGATCGCCTTGACGCCCTCGTTCATCAGCTTGTGGGTCAGCTGCGCCATCTCGACCTCGCCCTGCCGCTTCTGGGCACCGGTCATCGCGACGACGTCGTTGTGGAGCAGCTTGTAGGTGATGTTGACGTTGGCTGCCACGCAGGCCTGGATGGCCAGCTGCGCGGAGTGGAAGAAGGTGCCGTCACCGACGTTCTGGAACGTGTGACCGGCGTGGCTGTAGGGCGCCTGCCCGATCCACTGCGAGCCCTCGCCACCCATCTGGGTGATGCCGACGACCGCGCTGTCCTCACGCTGCGAGGCGGTCACCAGGGTGTGGCAGCCGATGCCGCCACCGCCCAGGCTCCCGTCGGGGAGCGCGGTGGAACGGTTGTGCGGGCAGCCGCTGCAGAAGTAGGGGGTGCGCGAGGTCGAGAGCAGCGGCAGGTCGATCCGGGCCGGACCGGCGGCCTTCAGCTGGGCGTGGCCCTTCAGCGCGCGGCGCAGCGGCGCGAGCAGGCGGCCGGCGGTCAGCTCGCCGTCGAGCGGCACCAGCGGGACACCGTTGCGGTCCTTCTTGCCGATGATGACGGGAGCCGACGGCTCGCCGTAGAGGATCTCGCGGATGCCCTGCTCGATGAAGGAGGTCTTGTCCTCGACGACGACGATCTCCTCGAGCCCGTCGGCGAACTCCGAGACGATGGTCGGCTCGACCGGCCACATCATGCCCAGGCGAAGCACCCGGATCCCGGCGGCCATCAGGTCGTCGTGGCCGAGGCCGAGGTCCTTCAGGCCCTGGCGCATCGAGTCGTAGCACGAGCCGGAGGCGACGATGCCGACCTTGGCGTTCGGTGCCTTGACCTCGATCCGGTTGAGGTGGTTCTCGGCGGCGTACGCCTTCACGACACCCATCCGGGGGCCGTAGAGCTTCGCCTCGGCGCCGACGATCCGGTCGGGGAAGAGCTCGATCTTGGTCGGCTCGTAGGTGTAGGGGACGCCGTCCCACTGGGTCTTCGGCATGACCGGGTCCAGGACGCCGATCTCCGGTTTGACCACCCAGGCGCCGTCGGCGACGTCGGCGACGATCTTGAGCGCGACGACGCAGCCGGAGGCGCGGGAGAGGGCGATGCCCTCCATGCCGTACTCGACGATCTCGGAGGCGTTGCGCGGGAACAGCACCGGGATGCCGAGGCTCGCCAGGGTCCGCTCGCTCACGGCCGGCACGGTCGAGGACTTCGCGGCCGGGTCGTCGCCGACCAGCATCAGCATGCCGCCGGTGGGGTGGGCACCGTACATGTTGGCGTGGCGCATCGCGTCGAGCGCGCGGTCGACACCGGGGCCCTTGCCGTACCAGACGCCGGTGACCCCGTCGTAGCGCTCGGTGTCGAGGGTGACCGCGGACTGCGAGCCCCACACCGCGGTGGCGGCGAGCTCCTCGTTGAGGCCCGGGACCACGGTGATGTCGGCGTCGGCCATCTCCTTCGGCAGACCCAGCAGCAGCTGGTCGAGACCACCGAGCGGGCTGCCCGGGTAGCCGGAGATGAAGGTGCCGGTGCGCAGGCCGCGGCGCTGGTCGAGGGCACGCTGCTCGACGAGCATCCGCGCGATCGCCTGGATCCCGGTGAGCAACACCGGGCCGGCTCCGACTCGATAGCGGTCTGCCAGGTCATAGGCCTCGAACGAGGTCCCGGGCTCGAACACTGCGGTCATAGGTGTGACTCCTCAATCTGCCGGGCGGCGCTGGTGGTCCGTCTGGAGTGTTGGTCGGGACCGCCCGGGTGGGGGCTGTCCCAATCGACCACCCGCAGGGTGTGCGGGTGGCCTGGGTCACATCATCGTTGATAGGGCCTCTGCTGTGCCAATCCCAAGGGGCGCGATCACCAGGCGACGCTGAGGTACTGCGTCTCGAGGTACTCCTCCAGCCCGGCCCGTGCGCCTTCGCGCCCGATGCCGCTCTGCTTCACCCCGCCGAACGGCGCCGAGGGGTCGGAGACGAGGCCACGGTTGACCCCGACCATCCCGGCGTCGATCCGCTCGGCGACGTGCAGCGCCTCGCCCATCTCGCCGAAGACGTACGCCGCCAGGCCGAACTCGGTGTCGTTGACCGAGGCCAGCAGCTCCTCGGTGTCGTTCCAGACCACGATCGGGGCCACCGGGCCGAAGATCTCCTCGCGCAGCAGCGGCGAGTCGGCAGGTACGCCGGTCAGGACCGTCGGCGCGTAGAAGTAGCCCTCCGAGGCGGGGACGTCGGCGCGATGCGCGACCACGGCTCCCGCGGCCACGGCGGCGTCGACGAGGCCGGTGACGGTGGCGTACGCCTTCGCGGAGATGAGCGGGCCGATGTCGCTGCCCTGCTCGGCGGGGCCGACGCGGAGCGCCTCGACGGCGGCACCGAGGCGGGCGGTGAACTCCTCGGCGACGTCGGCGTGGACGTAGAGCCGGTTGGCCGCGGTGCAGGCCTGTCCCCCGTTGCGGAACTTGGCGACCATCGCGCCCTCGACGGCCGCCGTGACGTCCGCGGTCGAAGTGACGACGAACGGCGCGTTGCCGCCGAGCTCCATCGAGGTGTTGACGACGCGGTCGGCGGCCTGGCGGAGCAGGACGCGGCCGACGCCGGTCGAGCCGGTGAAGGAGATCTTGCGGACCCGGGCGTCGGCGAGCCAGGTGCTGACGATCCCCGGGGCGTCGAGGCCGGGCACCACGTTGACGACGCCGTCGGGGATGCCGGCCTCGGCGATCAGCCGGGCGATCGCGAGCGCCGTCAGCGGCGTCTCGGCGGCAGGCTTGAGCACGACCGTGCAGCCGGCCGCGAGAGCCGGGGCGATCTTGCGGGTGGCCATCGCGGCCGGGAAGTTCCACGGCGTCACGAGGGCAGCCACGCCCACCGGCTTGTGGGTGACGATGGTGCGGGTGCCGCCGGCCGGCGAGGGACCGAAGTCGCCGTGCGGGCGCACGGCCTCCTCGGCGTACCAGCGGAAGAACTCGGCGGCGTAGCCGACCTCGCCGCGGGCGTCGGTCAGCGACTTGCCGTTCTCCAGCGCGATCAGGGCGGCGAGCTCGTCGGCGTCGCGCAGCATCAGGTCGCGGACCCGGCCGAGCAGGTCGCTGCGCGTGCGCGGCGGCAGCGCCGACCACGCGGGGAGCGCCGCCGCGGCCGCGTCGACGGCCGCGGTCGCGTCCTCGGGGGTGCCGTCGGCGACGTCGGCGACGAGCTCGCGGGTGGCGGGGTTCTCGACGGCGAAGACGCCGGCGCCACCCGGGCGCCACCCGCCACCGACGAGGACGCCGCTACCGGGCTCGAGGGCGTCGAGGTAGCTGGTCGCGGGGCTGGTCTTAGGGCTCGTGGTCACTTGGTCTCCTCCAGTGCGGTCGTGAGTACGTCCAGGGCCTCGTCGAGCAGCTCGTCGGAGATGCTCAGCGGGGGCAGGAAGCGGATGACGTTGCCCCAGGTGCCACAGGTCAGGGTGATGACACCCTGGCTGTGAGCGTAGGCCGCGACGGCCTTGGCGGTAGCGCCGTCCGGGTCGCCGGTGGCCGGGTCGACGAACTCGGCGGCGATCATCGCGCCCCGGCCGCGCACGTCGCCGATGCGAGCGTCACCCGCCTGCAGGTCGCGGAGCCTGCCGAGCAGGCGCGCCTCGATGTCCCGCGCCCGGGCGAGCAGGTCCTCGGCCTCGATGGTCTCGATCACCGCCAGCGCCGCGGCACAGGCGAGCGGGTTGCCGCCGTAGGTGCCGCCGAGGCCGCCGGGGTGGACGGCGTCCATGACCTCGGCACGGCCGGTCACTGCGGAGAGCGGCAGGCCGCCGGCGATGCCCTTGGCGCTGACGACCAGGTCGGGGACCACGTCGTCGTGCTCGACGGCGAACCAGGTGCCGGTGCGGCCGAAGCCGGACTGCACCTCGTCGGCCACGAAGAGCACGTCGTTGGCGCGGCACCAGTCGGCCAGTGCGGCGAGGAAGCCGGGCGCCGGGACGATGAAGCCACCCTCACCCTGGACCGGCTCGATCACGATCGCGGCCAGGTTGTCGGCACCGACCTGGGTCTCGATCAGGGAGGTCGCCCGGGCCGCCGCGAGCTTGCCGTCGATCTCGGCGGCGTCGCGGAACGGGTAGGACATCGGCGCCCGGTAGACCTCGCCCGCGAACGGCCCGAAGCCGTGCTTGTAGGGCATGTTCTTCGCCGTCATCGCCATGGTGAGGTTGGTGCGCCCGTGGTAGGCGTGGTCGAAGACGACAACTGCGTCCTTGCCGGTGAACGAGCGGGCGATCTTGACCGCGTTCTCGACTGCCTCGGAGCCGGAGTTGAACAGCGCGGTGCGCTTCTCGTGGTCACCGGGGGTGAGCCGGGCGAGCTGCTCGGCGACGGCCACGTAGCCCTCGTAGGGCGTGACCATGAAGCAGGTGTGCGTGAAGGCCGCGACCTGATCGGAGACGGCGTCGACCACCCGGGCGGCGCTGGAGCCGACGGTGGTCACCGCGATGCCGGAGCCGAGGTCGATGAAGCGGTTGCCGTCGACGTCCTCGACGATCCCACCGGCCGCGCGCGCGGCGAAGACGGGCATGGTCGTGGCCACGCCCTGGGGCACGGCCGCGACCTTGCGGGCCATCAGCTCCTGGGAGCGGGGGCCGGGAAGCGGCGTACGCAGGAGGCGGGACTGTTCGAGGGTCGAGGGCTCGGTCATGGGTTCAGCATGAGCCTCCGCAACACATGTCGTCCAAGACCTTTTGACTACTACAATCATGCCCCATGAGCATGGATCTGCGCCTGCTGCGCTACTTCGTCGCCACCGCCGACGCGGGCTCGGCGACGCAGGCCGCCGAGGTGCTGCACGTGACCCAGCCGGTGCTGTCGCGGCAGCTTCGTCAGCTCGAGGCCAACCTCGGGGTGCCGCTCTTCGCCCGCGAGGGCCGGCGGCTGCGGCTGACCAGGACGGCCGAGGACCTCCTCCCCCGCGCTCGCGACCTGCTGGCACACGCCGACGACCTCGATCGCGCCGTGGCCGTGCTCGCCTCGGGCCACCTCGACGAGCTCCATCTCGCCGTGCCCACGACGACGCTCACCGACGTGCTCGCCCCGTTCCTGGCGACGCTCGGACCCGACGACCCGGTCGCGATGGTCCGCGAGCTCGATCCGCGCGGCGCGGCGGCGGCCGTCCGTGCCGGTGCCGACCTGGCGATCGTCACCCGGCCGCCGGCCCGGTCCCTGGCCTCGCGGGCCCTCGCCGTGCTGCCGGTGTGGGCCTATGTCCGGCCCGAGGACCCGTGGGCGGGGCGGGGGTCCGTGGACGTACGCGACCTGGTGACGCGGCCGCTCGTGCTGCTCACCGACGACCTGCGTCCTCGACCGCTCCTGGACGCGGCGGTCGAGGCCGCCGCCCGGGGCGACCGCCAACGCCACGAGGTGTGC
>NZ_JBHVGB010000235.1:0-7624 GCF_042801335.1 Nocardioides sp. NPDC057577
CGTCAGGACGAGCCGACTCGGCCTGGGTCAGGTGAGCGGGTCGATGATCGCGTCGATGACGACCCGGGCCCAGTCGAGGAGGTCGGGGCCGTCGAGGGGTTTGGCGGGGAAGCCCGAGGAGACCGGGCGCGGGACCATGATGGTGTCCAGCTGCGGCTTGACCAGGGACTTCGGGTACATCCGGTTGAGCCGGACGACACGGGAGTCGGGCAGCGAGACCGGGTGGAAGCGTACGTTCTTGCCGGCCAGGGTGACCTCGGAGACGCCGGCCTGGCGGGCACGGGCGCGGAAGCGGGCGACCTGGAGCAGCGAGGAGACCTCCGCGGGCGGCTTGCCGTAGCGGTCGAGGAGCTCGGCGGCGACGGCCTCGACATCCTCGTCGGAGCGGACCTCGGCCAGACGCTTGTAGATCTCCAGTCGCAGCCGCTCCGACGGGATGTAGTCGTGGGGCAGGTGGGCGTCGACGGGGAGCTCGATGCGTACCTCGTTGAGCTCCTCGGCCGCGCCGTCGGGGCCGGCCTTGAACTCGGCGACGGCCTCGCCGACGAGGCGTACGTAGAGGTCGAAGCCGACATCGGCGATGTGGCCGGACTGCTCGCCGCCGAGCAGGTTGCCGGCGCCACGGATCTCGAGGTCCTTCATCGCGATCGCCATGCCGCCACCGAGGTCGGAGTGCTGCGCCAGGGTGGCGAGCCGCTCGTGGGCGGTCTCGGTCAGCGGCTTCTCGCCGGGGTAGAGGAAGTAGGCGTACGCCCGCTCGCGGGAGCGGCCGACGCGGCCACGCAGCTGGTGGAGCTGCGACAGGCCCAGGGTGTCGGCGCGCTCGATGATCATCGTGTTGGCATTCGACACATCCAACCCCGACTCGACCAGCGTGGTGCACACCAGCACGTCGAACTCCTTCTCCCAGAAGTCGACCATCACCTGCTCGAGCTGCTTCTCGTTCATCTGGCCGTGGGCGACCGCGACCCGCGCCTCGGGCACCAGCTCGCGGATCCGGGCGGCTGCCTTCTCGATCGAGTTGACCCGGTTGTGGATGTAGAAGACCTGACCCTCGCGAAGCAGCTCACGCCGCACCGCGGCGACGATCTGGCGGTCCTCGTAGGCACCGACGTACGTCAGGACCGGGTGTCGCTCCTCTGGCGGCGTGGTGATCGTGGACATCTCCCGGATGCCGGTGATCGACATCTCCAGGGTGCGCGGGATCGGGGTCGCGGACATGGACAGGAAGTCGACGGAGGTGCGCAGGCGCTTCATCGCCTCCTTGTGCTCGACGCCGAAGCGCTGCTCCTCGTCGACGATGATCATGCCGAGGTCCTTGAACCGGATGTCCTTGTTGAACAGGCGGTGGGTGCCGACCACGATGTCGATGGTGCCATCGGCGAGGCCGGCCATGACCTCGGCGGCCTCCTTGTCGGTCTGGAACCGGGACAGGCCGCGTACGTTGACCGGGAACCCCGACATCCGCTCCATGAAAGTCGACAGGTGCTGGGAGACCAGCAGCGTCGTCGGCACCAGCACGGCGACCTGCTTGCCGTCCTGGACCGCCTTGAACGCCGCTCGCACCGCGATCTCGGTCTTGCCGTAGCCGACGTCGCCGCAGACCAGCCGGTCCATCGGGGTGGGCCGCATCATGTCGGACTTCACCTCGTCGATGACGGCGAGCTGGTCGGCGGTCTCCTGGAACGGGAAGGCATCCTCGAGCTCGCGCTGCCAGGGGTTGTCGGGGCCGAACTGGAAGCCCTTGGTCGCCTGCCGCGCGGCGTAGAGCTTGATCAGCTCGGCGGCGATCTCACGGACCGCCTTGCGCGCGCGGGCCTTCCGCTTCTGCCAGTCGGCGCCGCCGAGCCGGTCGAGGCTCGGCTGCTCGCCACCGACGTACCTGGTGACCTGGTCGAGGGCGTCGGCCGGGACGTAGAGCCGGTCGGCCGGCCCGCCGCGCTTGGACGCGCCGTATTCGAGCACGAGGTATTCGCGGGTCGCGCCCTGCACCTCGCGCTGCTTCATCTCGATGAACTGGCCGACGCCGTGCTGCTCGTGGACGACGTAGTCGCCGGGCTTGAGCTCGAGCGGGTCGATCTGCTTCTTGCGCCGCGCCGGCATCTTGACCATGTCGCGCGTGGACGACTTCTGGCCGGAGATGTCCTCGCCGGTGAGCACGACCAGCTGGCTGGCCTCGTCGAGGAAGCCGTGGGTCAGACGGGCGTGGATGACGGTGACGGTCTTGTGGACCGGCTTGGCGTCCTCCGGGTCGCCCTCTGCCAGGCGAGCCTGGATGTCCCGCTCCCCCAGCGCCTCGACCGTACGCTGCGCCGTGCCGTGGGCAGGCTGGACGACGACCACGCGGTAGCTGTCGTCGCGCCAGCTCTCGATGTCGGCCAGCGCGGCGGCGGTGTCACCGCGGTAGGCCTTCGCGGGCTGCCAGTCGATCTTGCGGACCGGGACCCCGACGACGTCCGGATCGGCGAGATCGGACTCGCCGGCGTCGAGGCCGAACGGGCTGACCGACCACCACGGCTTGCCCTGCGAGATCGCGTGGGCGCGTACGTCGGCGAGGTCGCGGTAGGAGGCAGCGGAGAGGTCGATCGGGGCGACTCCGCCGCTGGCCGCAGCCGCCCAGGAGGCACCGAGGAACTCCTCGGCCGTGGCGACCAGGTCGTGGGCGCGGCTGCGGATCCGCTCGGGGTCGAGCAGCAGGACGTGGCTGTCCTCCGGGATCAGGTCGAGCAGCAGCTCCATGTCGTCGACGAGCGCGGGCGCGAGCGACTCCATGCCGTCGACCGCGATCCCGGCGGCGATCTTGTCGGTGAGCTCGATCAGGGTGGGGTGGGCCTCGCCCAGCTTTCGCGCCCGGTCGCGGACCTCCGGGGTGAGCAGGAGCTCGCGGCACGGCGGCGCCCAGAGGCGTTCGGTGGCCCCACCGTGCTCCTCGGCGATGGCGCGCTGGTCGGCGACCGCGAAGTGGCGGATCGAGTCGACCTCGTCGCCCCAGAACTCCACGCGGACCGGGTGCTCCTCGGTCGGCGGGAAGACGTCGACGATGCCGCCGCGGACTGCGAACTCACCGCGCTTCTCGACCAGGTCGACGCGAGAGTACGCCGCGTCGGCGAGCTTCACGACGACCTCGTCGAGACTCGCCTCCTGACCCTTGACCAGCTCCACGGGCTCCAGGTCGCCGAGGCCCTTGACCTGCGGCTGGAGCACGCTGCGGACCGGGGCGACGACCACCTTCAGCGGGCCGTACACACCGTCAGCGTCGGGGTGGCGCAGCCGCCGGAGAACGGCGAGCCGACGTCCGACGGTGTCGCTGCGCGGGGAGAGCCGCTCGTGCGGCAGCGTCTCCCAGCTCGGGTAGTAGGCGACCGAGTCGGTGGGCAGCAGGTCGGTCAGGTCGTTGACGAGATCCTCGGCCTCGCGCGAGGTCGCGGTGACCGCGAGGACGGTGCGCTCCTGGCGTACGAGACCGGCGACCACGAACGGGCGCAGCGCCTCCGGCCCGGTGACGTCGAGCGCCAGCATCCGGCCGCCCTTGGCCTCCGCCATCACCTCGCTCAGGGCGGGATCGCGCAGGACGAGATCGGCGAGCGGGGCGAGGATCACGGGTGACTCCAAAGGGCAGGCAAGCACGAGAGCCCCCGGCCGGGAAGACAGGGGGTGCTGGCTCCAGTCTAGGAGACGTGTGTAAAGACGTTTGACTTCGAGCGCACACCAAGCCGGAGCGTGGGTCGCATGAGATACACGACCATCGGATCAGGCGCCGGGTCCCGGCGCGTCAGCAAGCTCGCGCTCGGTGTGATGCGGTTCGGGACGGACACGGACGTCTCGACCTCCTACGACATCCTCGACCGCTTCGTCGAGGCCGGCGGCAGCTTCGTCGACACCTCCAACAACTACGCCTACTGGGCCAACGGCACCCAGGGCGGCGAGAGCGAGACCACGCTCGGGCAGTGGCGCCGTGACCGCGGGATCGGCGACGAGCTCGTCATCGCCACCAAGGTCGGCGCGCGGCCCACCGACGTCGTCGAGCGCGTCGAGAACGGCTGGGAGAACCAGCGGACCCGGCGCTGGGAAGGGCTGGCACCGGAGAACGTACGCGAGCAGGCCGACCGCTCCCGCGAACGCCTCGGCGTCGAGCGCCTGGACCTCTACTACGCGCACGTGCCGGACATGAACGGCGTGCCGCTCGAGGAGTACGCCGCCGGCTTCGCCGCCCTCGTCAAGGACGGTGTCATCGGCCAGTTCGGGCTGAGCAACCACTGGTCCTGGCAGGTCGAGCGGGCGCGGGCGGTCAACCCGGAGGAGGCGCGGCCGAGCGTGCTGCAGTACCACCACACCTACCTGCGTCCGCGGACGGACATCCCCGACCCACGGCTCTCCGTCGACGGCGAGATCGGCGTGGCCGACGCCTCGCTGCTCGCCTACCTGCGGGCGACGCCGGGGCTGACGCTGGTGGCCTACACGCCGCTGCTCACCGGCGCCTACACGAATCCTTCGAAGTCGCTCGATCCCGCCTACGACCACCCCGGGACGGCCGCGCGGCTCGCGGTGCTCGACGAGGTCGCCGTCGAGACCGGCGCGACCCGCAACCAGGTCGTGCTGGCCTGGATGCTCGGTGACAGCCTTCCGGTGATCCCGCTGGTCGGGGCGTCCTCGGTGGCTCAGCTCGACGAGAGTCTGGCGGCGGTGGATCTGGAGCTCAGCGAGGAGCAGAGGGCTCGGCTCGACGCTGCTGGGCGATGAGCTCGGCATCAGGGTCGGTCTCGCCCACGGCAGCGGCGTAGTAGGCGACCTTGAACTCGATCGCATCGAGATGGGCGGCCGTCTCGGCCAGCTGCGCGCGCACCCGGTCGCGGTGTGCGCGCAGCAGCTCCAGGCGGGTCTCCTCGTTGCCCTCCCCGGCCCGAACCATCTCGGCATAGCGGCGGATCTCCCGGATCGGCATCCCGGTCGAGCGCAGCCGGGTGATCAGCGTGATCCAGCCGAGGTCGCCCTCGGTATAGGCGCGGTGGCCCGACCCGTTGCGGCCGACCCCGAGCATCAGCCCGTCGCGCTCGTAGTAGCGCAAGGTGTGCGCGGTCAGGCCGGTCCGATCGGCCACCTCGGCGATGCTGAGCCCGTTGCTCTGTGCCTGCGACGTCATGGCTCCAGTGTCCAGGTTGGAGTGCACTCGAAGTCAAGCGTCGAGACAGGTCAGAGAGCCGAGCCGCCGGTCACGTCGAGCGTCTCTCCGGTGACCCAGCGCGCCTGGGGTGAGGCGAGGAACCCGACGGCGTCGGCGACCTCCTCAGGTGTGCCGATCCGACCGAACACCGAGAGCGCGTCGGCCTGCGCCCGCGGGCCGGGCAGGTTGATCCAGTCGGCGTTGATGTCGGTCTCGATCACGCCGGGAAGGACCGCGTTGACCGTCACCCCACGTGCGGCGAGCGGCGCGGCCAGGGAGCGGGTGAGGTTGTTGATGCCGGCCTTCGAGGCTGCGTACGTCAGGTGGGTCGGCGCCGCCACCCGGGTGTAGCCGGTCGACACGTTGATCACCCGGCCGCCGTCGCGCAGCCGCGGCGCGAGCGCCTGGGTCAAGAACATCGGCGCGATCAGGTTGACCTCGAGAACGCGGCGGGCGGTGTCCGGGTCGAGCTCGTGGAGCTCCTGGTTGCCGTTGATGCCGGCGTTGTTGACGAGGATGTCGAAGCCGCCGTCCTCGTCGGACGCCGTCGCGTCGAGCACGGCTTCCGTCCAGGCCTCGGCGATGTCGGCGGCGGCCCGCGCGCCGTCCTTGCCCAGGTCCGCCTCGATCAGGACCGCCCGCGCTCCGGCCGACTCGACGAGCCTCGCGGTCTCCTCGGCGGCCGCGCGGTTCGAGCCGTAGTGGATGCCCAGCAGGCCGACGCCGTCGGTGGCGAGACGTACGGCGATGGCGCGGCCGATCCCGCGCGAGGCTCCGGTGACGAGGGCGTTGCGGGTCATCTCGAGCTCATTTCTGTAGTGGTCGCTAAATAAACAGACACGAGATAATGTAGGGATCACTATGGAAATGCGCAAGGCCTCCCGCGGACGACCGCGCTCCTTCGACGAGAACGCGGTGCTCGACGCCGCGATGCGGGCCTTCTGGGAGCACGGCTACGAAGGCACGAGCGTTGCGACGCTCGAGGCCGCGACCGGGCTGAGGGCGCCGAGCCTCTACGGGGCGTTCGGCTCCAAGGAGGCGCTCTACCAGTCGGCGCTCGAGCGTTACGCGAGCGAGCACGGCGCGGTGCTGCGGCCCGACGGTCCGGCCCGCGAAGCCATCTCGGAGTTCCTGCTCGAGGCGGCCGACCGGTTCAGCGAGGGCGGGCTGCCACCGGGCTGCATGATCTCCACGGCCGCGCTCGGGGTGGGCGCCGCTCAGCGCGGGGTCGCCACCCGACCCGCCAGGATGCGGGCGCAGACGCTGGACGGGATCGAGCAGCGGCTGCGGCGGGCGGTCGACCAGCGTGAGCTGCCCGACACGACCGACGTCGCCGCCCTCGCCCGCCTCGTCGGCGCCGTGATCCAGGGGATGTCGGTGCAAGCCATCGACGGTGCCGCTCGGACGGACCTGCGCGCGCTCGCCGCGGTCGCGATGAGCGCCTGGCCCACAGAGGGTTGAATGGAGCGGTGAGAACCGGGACGTACGCCGCCACCCTGGCACTCCTCGCGCTCGCGCTCACCGCCTGTGGCGATGGGGCGCCCGACGCCCGTCCCTCGTCGACGCCCAGCGCGGAGACGTCGGTCCCGGCGGAGCCGTCACCCAGCGACGTACCTTCGTCATCTCCGGCTGCCCCGAAGCCCGGGTCGGTTCCGCCGCCGTGGCTCGGGACACGGGTCCTGAAGGAGGACGCGGAGGGGTACGGGATCGCCGGGCCCACGCCGAAGGAGCTGCGCAACCGGGCGTGGACGCTGCCGGACATGATGCCGATGCTGCCCGGTGACGGATTCACGGCCGAGGTCGACATCGCACCGGACGACGTGATCGCGCGCTCGACCTGGGTTCCGGGATGCCCGGTCTCGCGGCGGGAGCTGGCCTGGGTGCGGATGACGTTCTGGGGCTTCGACGGCGACCGTCACACCGGCGAGATGCTGATCAACGCCCGGGTCGCCGAGGACGTCGTCGGCGTCTTCCGGAAGCTCTACGAGGCGAGATTCCCGATCGAGCAGATGGACATCGCCACGAAGGCGTCCCTGGACGCTCCGCCGACCGGCGACGGCAACGGCACCGGCGGCTTCGTCTGCCGCCCCACGGTCGGCCAGACCTCGTTCTCCCAGCACGCCTACGGCCTGGCGATCGACATCAACACCTTCCAGAACCCGTACGTCAAGGGCGACCGCGTCATCCCCGAGCTCGCCCGCTGGTATCTCGACCGTGACCGGAAGGCGCCCGGGATGATCCACCCGGACGATGTGGTCGTCCAGGCTTTCGCGTCCATCGGCTGGGGCTGGGGCGGCGACTGGAACTCGCTGAAGGACTACCAGCACTTCAGCGAGAACGGCACCTGAAGCCCGGCACCGCTGGTCGAGCCGCCAACCCCCGCTGGTCGAGCCGCGAGGCCGCCTGCGGCCGAGCGTGTCGAGACCAACACGGTGCGATCGAGCGCGGAGCTCACCGTGTTGG
>NZ_JBHVGB010000236.1:0-7541 GCF_042801335.1 Nocardioides sp. NPDC057577
CCCTATCAGATAGGGCGAGTAGTCCTACGAACGACGTGTTACACGACCGCCGCCGGCTCGACCAGCGGCTCAGGCGCTGCGCCGGCCGAGGTGGATGACCGCGACGGTGATGCGGCGCTCCTCGACCACGTAGACGATGCGGTAGCGGCCGACGCGGAGGCGGTAGCGGTCCTTGCCCCAGGCGTAGGCGCCGACGTCGCGCGGGGTCTCGGCGAGGGCGTCGACGGTGTCGAAGACCTGGATCAGGCCGATGGGGTCGTCGTCGACGTACGCCTCGGCCGACTGCAGCGCCTCGTCGGCCCAGACGACCTGGTAGGTCACTCGCCGGAGAGGCGGTCGAGACCGAGGGCGCGGCGGGCCTCGGCATGCGGGGTGTAGCTGACCTCGCCGAGCTCGCGACGCAGGGAGTAGCGCGCGATGGCGAGATCGTCCTCGAGATCCTCGATGCGCCGGTCGTGGTCGTTGAGGTAGGCGCGGATCGCCTCGCGGGCGATCTCCTGCTTCGACCGGTTCTCCGTCTTGGCGCGGTCGGTCAGCAGCCGGTCGTCGGCCTCGCTGAGTCGAAGAGTCATAGCCATGGACCCACTGTAACCCCGGGTGGTATCACGCGGTATCGTACGTGTGTCCGAACCGTCGAGCTTTACCCTGGGGGACGTCCATATGTCGCTGACCGCGCTCTACCTGCTCGTTGCACTAGGAGCGGGGCTGGTCGCGATGTTCCTGAAACTTCCGCCCATGGTCGGCTTCCTCGCCGCCGGGTTCGGGCTGCACGCCGCCGGGGTCGGCGAGCTGGACGGGCTGCACACGCTGTCCGAGCTCGGGGTCACGCTGCTCCTGTTCGGGATCGGTCTCAAGCTCGATGTCAGATCGCTGCTCCGGCCCGACGTGTGGCTGAGCACCTTCGCCCACCTGGGGTTCAGCGTCATCATCGGGATCGGCATGCTGGCCGGGATCGCACCGCTCGGCTTCGCGCTCCTCGCCGACGCCGACCTGGGCGAGATGGCGCTGATCGCCTTCGTGCTCTCGTTCTCCTCGACCGTCTTCGCGATCAAGGTCCTCGACGAGCGTCACGACAACAACACCCTCTACGGCCGGATCGCCATCGGTGTGCTGGTCATGCAGGACATCGTCGCGGTCGTGTTCCTGACCATCTCCAAGGGCCACTGGCCCTCGCCGTGGGTCTTCGCGCTGGTGCTGCTCCTCCCGGGCGCCTGGCTCGCCCACCGGGTCTGGGACCGGATCACCTCCGCCGAGCTGACCGCGCTCTTCGGGCTGACGATCGCGCTCGTGCCGGGCTACTGGCTCTTCGAGACCGTGGGGCTCAAGGGCGACCTCGGAGCCCTGGTGGTCGGCGTACTCCTCGGGTCGCACGTCAAGGCGCCGGCGCTGGCCAAGCTGCTGTTCAGCACCAAGGAGCTCCTGCTCATCGCGTTCTTCCTGAGCATCGGACTGACCGGGGTGCCCTCGCTCGAGGACTTCGCTCTGGCCGCCGTGCTGCAGGTCCTGCTGCCGCTCCAGGCCGCGGCGTACGTCGTGATCTTCGCGTTCATGGGGCTGCGCTACCGCACCGCGACGCTGGCCTCGTTCACCCTGGCCAACTACTCCGAGTTCGGGCTCATCGTCATCGTCATCGCGTCGGCCTCCGGGCTCGCATCGGCCCAGTGGCAGACCGTGCTCGCGGTCGCGACCGCGCTCTCGTTCCTGGTGGACGCGCTGTTCAACGCGTACGCCCCGGCGATCATCAATCTGCTCAACCGCCGGCTGCCGGTGCGGAGGCCCGAGCGGCTCCAGGAGGCCGACCGGCCGATCAACCTCGGTGACGCCAAGGCGCTGGTGGTCGGCATGGGCCGGGTGGGGCGTACGACCTACGAGGAGCTGCGCGACACCCAGGGCTACCACGTGCTCGCCGTCGAGCACGACTCGCTGCGGGCCGACTCGCTCAAGGAGGAGGGCTTCGACGTGGTCGAGGCCGACGCCACCGACCAGGACTTCTGGGAGCGGGTCAAGAAGGGCACCGGCATGGAGCTGGTCGTGCTCACGATGCCCTTCCACGGCGACAACCTGCTCGCCATGGACCTGCTCCACAAGCTCGGCTTCAAGGGCACCGTGGCGGCGATCGCCCTGCGCCCCGAGGAGCGCGACGAGCTCAAGAAGCGCGGTGCCCACGCCGTCCTGAACCTGTACGCCTCCGCCGGCGCCGACCTCGCCGAGAAGGCGCTCCGGGTCAACCAGGAGCGCCAGCTCTCCGCGTGAGTTGTGAAGCTGAGGGTGACCTATAGGTCACTCTCAGCTTCACAACTTCGGTCAGCCCAGCAGGTTGTAGCCCGACAGCGCACCCAGGTAGGTGCGGGTCAGCCCGGTGCCGGTGCTGTTGCGCTCCAGCGCATAGATGTAGCTGCCCGACCGCACGATCAGGTCGCCACCCGAGCCGGCCCGCAGATCGCGTACGCCGAGCACCGCGTCATAGCCCGACAGGTTGATCGACAGGGTCTGCGTGGACACCAGGCCGCCGGGCCCGTTGCTCTCGTGGACGACGGTGCTGGTGCCGTTGACGAAGAGCACGTCGGGGGTGTTGCCGCTGTTCCAGCGTCCGACGCCGACCAGGCGGGTGCCCGGGGCAGAGGACTTCATGGTGATCGACGCGCCGACCTTGGTCGAGCCCTTGCCCGGCCACAACGTGATCGTTCCGCCGGAGATGCGGCCCATCAGGTCCGGATAGCCGTCGCCGGTGACGTCACCGACCGCGTCGATGACGCTGACCGTGCCGAGGCCGGTCGCGATCGTGACGGGGCTGGCGAACTTGCCGGTGCCGTAGCCCCGGTAGAGGCGTACGGAGCCGTCGGACATCTTGGCCAGGAAGTCGCCCTTGCCGTCGCGGTTCCAGTCGCCGGCGTTCATCAGTGCGGTGGCGCTCGTCAGCGTGATGCCGCTGTCGACCGGCGCGGCCAGGCTGACCCGACCGCTGTTCGGCTTGACGTAGAGCGTCGAGCCGGACTTCATGACCAGGTCAGGGAGGCTGTTGCCGACGAGGTTGACCGCGCCGACGAGGGTGCGGTTGACGTCCGCGTACGGGCCCAACGGCTTGCCGAAGCCAGAGCCGGAGGCCGGGTAGATCCAGCCGCGGTTGGACGAGTCCCGGCCGATCAGGTCGCCACGACCGTCGCCGGTGAAGTCGCCGTAGCCGGAGAGCTGGACCAGCGAGGACCACGACGGGCTCTGGGTCGCGAGCTTGATCGGCGAGCCGAACGTGCCGCTGCCCGAACCCTTGAAGTAGTAGAGCGCCCCGGACTTGCGGCCGATCAGGTCGCGCTTGCCGTCCTTGTTGACGTCGCCGGTCGCGGCGAGCTTGTCGAAGCCGCCCAGCGAGCGCGTCGTGCCCACTCGGGTGAACCCGCCGGCACCGTTGCCGGTGTAGCGAACCAGGTAGCCCTTCGCGTTCTTGCCGACCAGGTCGTTGGCCGAGGTGCCGCCGATGTTGCCGGTCGCGGTGATCTTGGAGACCCCGGAGAACGTGCTCTTGCCGAGGTTCTTGAAGACCGCCGCGAAGGTACCGTCGCCGCGGCCCTTGCGGATGCCGGCCGAGCCGTCGGTGCGGACCTGGATCAGATCGGCCTTGCCATCGCCGGTGATGTCCGGGGTGACCACGGCCTCGCGCACGGTGCTGCCGACCGTCGTGGACGTCTTGGTCGAGTTGAACCCGGCGAACCCGCCCGTACGCAGCGTGAAGATCCGGCCATCGGACGCCCGTCGTGCCACGAAGTCGGAGTGGCTCGTGCCGGCGATGTGGGACTCCAGGTCGCGGCCGCTCCAGCTCTTCTGGAGGCCGGCGGCGAGCGTACGGATGGCGGGGAGCTTGGCCTGGAGGTTCGCGCCCGGGCAGACGGTCTGGCCGGCGTCGCGGTGGCCGTTGATCGCGTGCGGGAAGACCGTTGGCGTCCAGGTCTCGGTCCCGTCGGGGTTCTTCTTGTAGTGGGTCAGGGCCACGTTGGTGGCGTTGGCGGTCACGCCGTGGAGCGAGAGCTTCCAGGCGTAGAGGGAGCCGTACGCCTGGATCATCGCGTCTGTGGGTTGGTTGTCCGTCGCGCCGGCATCGTTGAGACAGCCGGCCGCGACCGTGTCGAAGCAGCCCAGCGCCGCGGCACCGAAGCTGTCGTAGTTGTAGCCGCTGGTGTGGGCACCCTCGACGGGCAGCGAGACCCCGCCGGCGCGGCCCTCCCAGATGCGGCCGAACTTGTCGACGAAGAAGTTGTAGCCGATGTCGCGGTAGCCACGGGTCTTCACGTGGAACTCGTAGATGCCCCGGATGATGCCGGGGACCTGTGCCTCGGTGTAGTCGTTGGTGCCCGCGGCATGGTGCACGAAGCCGCCGTGGATCTGGCGGTAGGCGACCGTCTTGTCCGTACGCAGCGACTCGTCGGCGCCCCACTGGGCGCGGCTGTAGATCGTCGGGCTCGAGGTGTAGGTGGACGCGACCAGGTTGAGGTCGGAGTCCTTGCTGCCCTTGTGGACGCTGGTCGCCCGAGGCTTGTCCTTGTCGGTCTCGATCTCGGGGAGCTCCTCGACCGTGTCCGAAGGCTTGCCGGGCTCGATCACCGCGAGCTCGAGGTCGTCGGGGATCGCGGCGGCGTCAGGGACGATGATCCGGGTCTGCACCTGGTCGACGTTCCCGGCCAGGAACTCGTCGGTGCCGGGGCGGACGCCCTTGGCCTCCGCGGAGCCCGCGTCCGGACCGTGGTCGTCGGCGTCGACCACCATCGGGGTCCACGAGGACCACACGTCGTCCTTCAGGGTGCGGATCTCGGGGCGTACGTCGTCGGCTTCGGTGTCGCCGGACCAGGTCACGCCGACGACACCGAAGCCGGTGACGTCCTGCGGTTCGCTCTTGATGACGTTCGTGCGGGGCTTGTCGACCTTCGTCGCGTGCTCGGTCGCCCTGCCCGTCGAGGTGGTCAGTGCGATCTCCTCGACGTGAGCCTCGACCGGGCCGGCGGGAAGCTTGGACGGGTCCCTGTTCGCGGCCTCGAAAGCGGCCAGCGGGCCGGACGAGGTCGGCTCGGCAGTGG
This sequence comes from Nocardioides sp. NPDC057577, assembly GCF_042801335.1. Classification (NCBI taxonomy): domain Bacteria; kingdom Bacillati; phylum Actinomycetota; class Actinomycetes; order Propionibacteriales; family Nocardioidaceae; genus Nocardioides; species Nocardioides sp. NPDC057577. The sequence goes on from NZ_JBHVGB010000236.1 coordinate 5,064, forward strand.
CGGAGTTCAGTGTCAGGGGGATCGCCACTGCGACCACGCCGAGAACGAGGGTGGTGCCGGAGATGGACGCGATCTTGGCGCGTCGGGGCATCGAAGCCTCCGTGGGGGAAGGTGAAGACGGGCTCCGGAAACCTATACCCCCGCCCCGGGGGGTGTCTCATCTAATTCCCGGTGTCGCGCAGGTCCGTCTTCAGCACCTTGCCGCTGGCGTTGCGCGGAAGGCTGTCGATCAGGACGTACGCCCTCGGCTGCTTGTAGTTGGCGAGGCGGTCCTTGAGCCAGGTCGCGATCGAATCGGCGGTCAGGTCGTCGCGTACGACGACGAAGGCCTTGCCGACCTGACCGAGGCGCGCGTCGGGGACGCCGATGACCGCGGACTCGACGATGCCGGGGTGGCTGGCGAGGGTGTTCTCGACCTCGGCCGGATAGACGTTGAAGCCGCCGACGGTGAACATGTCCTTGATCCGGTCGGTGATCTTCAGGCAGCCGTGCTCGTCGAGAAAGCCGACGTCGCCGGTGTGGAGCCAGCCGTCCTCGTCGATCGCCTCGGCGGTCGCCTCGGGATTCTCGAAGTAGCCGAGCATGACGTTGTCGCCGCGGATCCAGACCTCGCCGTCCTCACCGGGCTCCGCGTCCTCCCCGGTGGCGGTGACGGTGCGGATCTCCAGCCCCTCGACCGCGGGGCCGACCACCTTGGCCACGTGGGCCGGGTCCTCGCCGGGGCGGGTGGTGGTCGCGACCAGGCACTCGGTCAGGCCGTAGGCGCCCTTGACCTCGTCGATCCCGAGGACGTCGCGCATGTCGGCGAAGAGGCTCTCCGGGACGCTCGCCGCGCCGGCGATCGCGAAGCGCAGCGAGGAGAGGTCGTACGCCTTCAGGTCCTCGTGGTTGATGAGGGTCGTGAAGATCGTGGGGGCGCCGGGAAGGACGGTGATCCGCTCGTCCTGGATCAGCTGCAACGTCTGCGTCGGGGTGTAGGTCGCGATCGGGTAGATCGTGGCGCCCGCGCTGAATGCCGCGAGGAAGCCCGCCTTGTAGCCGAACCCGTGGAAGAACGGGTTGACGATGGCGTAGCGGTCCTCCGGGCTGAGTGCGGCGCCGCGTGCCCAGACGTCGGCGGTCCCGATCGTCTGGCGCTGCGCGCACATCACGCCCTTCGGCTTGCCGGTCGTGCCGGAGGTGAACAGCAGGTCGGCCAGGGTGTCGGGGGTGACGGTCGCCTTGGCGTCCTCGAGACGCTTGTCGGTGATCTCGGCGCCGCTGGCCAGGAACTCGTCCCAGTCGCCGGCGAGGTCGACGATGGTGAGCAGGTGCTCCGGGAGCGGGCCGGCGTCGCGGAGCATCTGGACGTAGTCGGTGCCGAGGAAGCCGTTGACGGTGACCAGCGCGGTGGCGCGGGAGCGCTCCAGGATCTCGCGCGCCTCATGGCCGCGGTAGCGGGTGTTGAGCGGCACCACGGCCGCCCCGATCGTCTGCGCACCGAGGGCCGCGACCGGGAACTCCCAGCGGTTGGGGGCCCAGATGGCGACGCGGTCGCCGCTGCGTACGCCGCTGGCCAGGAAGGCGCGCGCGGCCCGGTCGGTCGCGTCGGCGAGCTCGGCGTAGGTGAGCGTCGTGGGGCCGTCGACGATCGCCGGGTGGTCGGCGTAGGTCTGCTTGGCCTTCTCGATCAGGGCAGGGATGGTGCGGGGGGTCACCTGCGCAATCGTAGTTGAGCAACTGCTTGTTTGGTAGGCTTCGTCCATGACTGACACGGGGGTTGCGCCGAGAAGGCGGGGGACGGCGTCGGGGTCGTCGCGGCGGGCCGAGCTGCTCACGCTGGCTGCCGAGATGTTCGCGACCAAGGGCTTCGCCCAGACGACCGTACGCGACATCGCCGATGCCGCCGGGATCCTGTCCGGCTCGCTCTACCACCACTTCCGCTCCAAGGAAGCGATGCTGACCGAACTGCTCTCGGGATTCCTCGACGGGCTCAACGCGCGGTTCACCGAGATCGTCGAGAGCGGGGTCGACCCGCAGGCAGACCTGGACGGACTGATCACGGAGTCGTTCCGGACGATCCACAACGAGCGGCTCGCCGTCGCGCTCTACCAGAACGAGGCGTCCTTCCTGGCGACCGTCGAGGGCTTCGAGTTCGTCGCCGAGCGCTCCCGCGACAACGAGGCGCTGTGGATCCGGGTCATCGAGGCCGGGCAGACCTCGGGAGCCTTCCAGACGTCGTTGGACCCCGCCTTGACCTACCGGTTCATCCGCGACGGCGTCTGGTCCACCGTCGCCTGGTATCGCCCCGGCGGCCGCCACACCCCCGAGACGCTCTCGGAGCAGTACCTGAAGCTGCTCCACGCCGGCATCCTCGCCTGACTCTCACCCCGCTGGTCGAGCCGCGGGCCGACCCCGCTGGTCGAGCCGCCGGAGCCGCTAGGCGGAGGCGTGTCGAGACCAACACGGTCCCTGTCGCGCTTGATGGGGACCGTGTTG
>NZ_JBHVGB010000237.1:0-7514 GCF_042801335.1 Nocardioides sp. NPDC057577
GGCCAGTCGGGTCTCAGCCATCGGATCGGAGGATCGGACAAGGTTCGTACACACTTGTGGCGAGGAGTTTGTGGCACCCGTCCATTGACCCGGCGATCCGGCGTGAATGCTCGATGAACCTCCGAAGAGAGGCGCCCCGCGGGTGCTGGTTTGAACGTTCCAGAGGAGTAGTCTGGGCTCCCGTGAGAAGAGCGAAGATCGTCTGCACCCTGGGACCCGCCGTCGGGACGGAGCGTCGCATCCGCGAGCTCGTCTACGCAGGCATGGACGTCGCCCGGATGAACATGAGCCATGGTTCCCACGACGACCACTCCGGCAACTACGCGCTGGTGCGGGAGGCGGCGGCCGCGAGCGGGCACAGCGTCGGTATCTTCGCTGACCTGCAGGGGCCCAAGATCCGGCTGGAGCGGTTCAAGGAAGGCTCCGCGACCCTGCGCCGCGGCCAGGCCTGGACGATCACCACGCGCGAGGTGCAGGGTGACGACGAGATCTGCGGGACGACCTACAAGGGACTTCCCGGTGACGTGAAGGTCGGCGACCCGATCCTGATCGACGACGGCAAGCTGCGCCTGCGGGTCACCGCGGTCGACGACACCGACGTCCACACCGAGGTGCTGGTCGGCGGGCCGGTCTCGAACAACAAGGGCATCAACCTGCCCGGCGTCGCCGTCTCGGTGCCGGCCCTGTCCGAGAAGGACGAGGAGGACCTCCGGTTCGCGCTCAGGCTCGGCGTCGACATGATCGCGCTCAGCTTCGTGCGCAACGCGGAGGACTACGAGGACGTCCGCAAGATCATGGACGAGGAGGGGCGTGTCGTCCCGGTCATCGCCAAGATCGAGAAGCCACAGGCGATCGACAACCTCGACGAGGTCATCGCCGCTTTCGACATGTTCATGGTGGCCCGTGGCGACCTCGGCGTGGAGTGCCCGCTCGAGGAGGTGCCGTTCCTGCAGAAGCGGATCATCGAGCTGGCCCGCCTCAACGCCAAGCCGGTCATCGTCGCCACCCAGATGCTCGACTCGATGATCTCCAACCCGGCGCCCACCCGCGCCGAGGCCAACGACGTCGCCAACGCCGTCCTCGACGGCGCCGACGCGGTGATGCTCTCCGCCGAGACGAGCGTGGGCGAATACCCCATCCACACCGTCGAGACCATGGCCCGCATCATCGCCGCCACCGAGCGCCACGCCCTCTCCCGGGACAGCTCCGCAGCCGCCGAGCTCACCCGCATCGACTGGGACCCGCACACCCGCTCCGGCGTCATCGCCAAGGCCGCCGCCGAGGTCGCCGACCGGGTCGGCGCGAAATACCTGGTCGCCTTCACCACCTCCGGTGACTCCGCCCGCCGCCTCTCCCGGCTGCGCGGCGCGATCCCGTTGCTCGCCTTCACCCCCTCCGATGCCGTACGCAGCCAGCTCGCGCTCAGCTGGGGCACCGAGACCTTCCGCACCGACGAGGTCGAGCACACCGACGAGATGGTCCGCCAGGTCGACGAGAACCTGCTCAAGCTCGGCCGCGTCGAGGAGGGCGAGCTCGTCGTCATCATCGCCGGCTCGCCTCCCGGCATCCCCGGCTCCACCAACGCCCTGCGCATCCACCGCATCGGCGACGCGATCAACGAGGTCGCGCCCGCCTACGAGCGCAAGAGCTGAGCGCGGCTAGGTCTTAGGACCGATCAACGCGTCGAGCGCCGCGACCGCCTCGCGGCGCGAGACGCTGATCGTCTTCCATGAGGACCGGCGCCACGGGATGTCGACCAGGTCGAGGGTCGCGGTGCACAGGTCGCGGATGTCGTCGGAGTGGTTGGTGAACTGCCAGCGGCCGTACTCGTAGCGCTTCTTCTCTCCCGCGACGACCCGGGTCGCCCAGTTCGCCACCCGGCAGCCGTCGGAGTGGAAGAGGCCACGGAGGAATGGTCCGGGGTGGGCCGAGACGATCTCCTGCTGCCATGGCTCCAGGGCGATCTTGCGCTCGTGCTTTCGGCCGGGGCCGTGCTGGGGGAAGAGGCAGGGCAAGTGCTGCCAGTTCAGCTGAACGTCTACACAGCCTGGCTTCTCGACGATGAAGACCTTGCCGCCTGGCCTGATCCGGCCAAGCAGGTCGACCACGTTCTCGATGATCCGGGGATGGGCCATGTCGCATGTGATTCGGAGGAAGTAGTAGCGGGCGGCCTTCGCGATGTGGCCGTCGCCGAGGTAGAAGCCGAGAAGCGCGGCGTACGCCTCTTGGTCGATCGGCAGCTCGTCACACCGCGGGCAGCCGCCGGGTCTGCTGCATGGGTCATGATCCCGCCACTCCCGAACGGTGGATCGCGCGACCCCCGTCGCACGCGACACTGTCGACAGCGAGTCGCCCTGCTGGAGGCGGGCGAGTGCCGCGGCGCGGACCGGGGCCGAGTACATGCTCGTAGTCTGCACTCGACCACCGACAATCCGATGGAACAGAAGTGCGATTCTGGTGCCCCGAGTCGGATTCGAACCGACACTATACGGTGTTTGAGACCGCCCTCTCTGCCGTTGGAGTACCGGGGCTTTGGGGCCCGTGAACGGGCCTGGCACAGGGCAAACCTACCGGACCGAGTCTGAGATCACGTAGCCGGTGTGTGCTTGCGATGGCCTAGTCTGTGCTCGTGACGGAGAGCAACCCCAGCAGCACCCCGGAGAGCCAGGCGCGGCGTACGGTAGTCATCGCGGAGGACGAGGTCCTGATCAGGATGGACCTCAAGGAGATGCTCACCGAGGAGGGTTACCACGTCGTCGGTGAGGCGGGCGATGGGAAGGCGGCGATCGAGCTCGCCACCGAGCACAGACCCGACCTGGTGATCCTCGACGTGAAGATGCCGGTGCTCGACGGGATCGCGGCGGCGGAGGCGATCGCGCGCGACCGGATCGCCCCGGTGGTCATGCTGACCGCTTTCTCGCAGCGCGACCTGGTCGAGCGGGCCCGCGACGCGGGTGCGATGGCCTACCTCGTCAAGCCGTTCAACATCACCGACCTGGTGCCGGCGATCGAGCTGGCGGTGAGCCGCTTCCAGGAGCTCGCCCAGCTCGAGCGGGAGGTCGCCGGTCTGACCGACCGGCTGGAGACCCGCAAGGCAGTCGACCGGGCCAAGGGCATCCTGCAGGAGGGCCTCACGCTGAGCGAGCCCGAGGCTTTCCGGTGGATCCAGAAGACCGCGATGGACCTGCGACTCTCGATGCGCCAGGTCGCCGAGGGCGTCATCGAGCACGGCGTCAGCGGGCCACGTACCTGAATCCGTGTAAACGGCACGTCACAGATCGGTTGCGGTCTCCATTGAGGGTCAACCTGTGGCTTGTTCGTGGGTGAAGTCGGCCTAGACTGCCCGCGCGGATCCGGCCGACCAGCGTATTCAGCTGGTGTCAGGATCCGTCTTTAGGACACACAGGCAGGAGTACCCACGTGCGCAAGCGGCTCTACAGAGTCCTCGTCGCGCTCATCGGTGCGCTGATGGTGCTGTTGGTTGGGAGCCCGGGTGCCGCACAGGCAACCGAGACCCCACCGCCGGACGCCACCGCGATCCAGGTGACGCTTCAGGACGAGGCCAACAAGGATGCCGAAGGCAATCCGAAACCGATCCCGGGAGTGACCCTCGAGGTCAGCAAGGACGGCAAGAAGGCCGGCGAGGGCGTCACCGACGACAAGGGTGTGGCGATCATCGTCGTCGAGGAGCTCGGTAAGTACACCGTGACCCTCGACGAGAAGACGCTCCCGGAAGGGACGGTCCTCGACGAGAACACCAAGGGCGAGGCAACCGTCCAGGTACGTTTCCAGGGACCCAACAACCGGGCGATCTTCCCGATCGGGGTCACCGCCGGTGAGCAGTCGAACTTCGCCAAGGACCTCGCCCAGAACCTGCGCGCGGGGATCGTGTTCTCCCTGGTCCTGTGCCTGGCTGCCCTCGGGTTCTCGCTGATCTTCGGCACGACCGGCCTGTCCAACTTCGCCCACGGCGAGATGCTCACCTTCGGTGCGCTGATGGCCTGGACCTTCGACCAGGTCTTCAAGACCGGCGCTCTGGCCTCGGTCTCGGTGCTCCTGGCCGGCATCATCGCGGTCCTCCTCGGTGGCCTGGGTGGCTTCGCGCAGGAGAAGATCCTGTGGGGCCCGCTGCGCCGGCGCGGCACCGGCCTGATCGCGATGATGATCGTCTCGATCGGCCTGGCGATCTTCCTGCGCTACCTGTTCCAGTACTTCTACGGCTCCTCGACGCGGGCGCTGTCGCAGTACAACGGCCAGCAGCGCGAGCAGCACTGGTACTACCTCTGGCTCTCGCTCGCCGACCGTGAGGTGGTCATCGTGCTCATCTCGATCGTCACGATCACCGCGGTCTGCCTGTGGCTGGCCAAGAGCCGGATGGGCAAGGCGATGCGCGCGGTCTCGGACAACCCGGCACTGGCCGCCTCTTCCGGCCTGCGGGTCGACGGCGTCATCACCAACGCGTGGGTGATCGGTGGAGCGCTGACCGCGCTGTCCGGTGTGCTCTACGCGATGCAGCTGCAGGTCAACGCCTTCATGGGCATGCGGATCCTGCTGGTCATCCTCGCTGCGGTCACCCTCGGTGGTCTCGGCACGATCTGGGGTGCTCTCGTCGGCTCGCTGGTGATCGGGCTCGTCTACGAGCTCGGGCCGCTGTTCGGCGTACCCACCTCCATCAAGGAGATCGGCCCGCTGCTGATCATGATCGTGATCCTGCTGGTCCGGCCCCAGGGCATCCTGGGTCGCAAAGAGCGGCTCGGGTAGGAGAGACAATGGATATTCTCGACATTCTCCGGGCAGCGTTGCAGCAGGCTCTGGGCCCGCAGGCAATCGTCTTCGCCCTGGCCGCCATCGGCCTCAACATCCACTTCGGCTACACCGGGCTGCTCAACTTCGGCCAGGCCGGGTTCGTCGCCGTGGGCGCCTATGGTCTGGCCGTCTCCGTGGTCACCTTCGGGGCGCCGTTCTGGCTCGGTATCACCATGTCGATCGTGGCCCCGCTGGTGCTCGCCGTGATCCTGGGTGTGCCGACGCTTCGTCTGCGCGCCGACTATCTGGCGATCGTCACCATCGCCGCTGCCGAGGTGCTGCGGTTCGTCTTCGGCTCGGTGGAGATGAAGGACACCTTCGGTGGCTCCAACGGCCTCAACGGTTACGCGGGGCCGTTCCAGGACGCCAACCCCTACACCAGCGGCATCGATCTGGGGTTCATCTCCTTCGGGCGCAACGACCTGTGGTCGCTGACCGTCGGCTGGATCCTGGTCGCGCTGTGCTGCGTGCTCGTGTGGGCGCTCATGCGCAGCCCGTGGGGCCGTGTGCTCCGCTCCATCCGTGAGGACGAGGACGCGGTCCGCTCGCTGGGCAAGAACGTGTTCGCGTACAAGATGCAGGCGCTTGCTCTCGGTGGTGTCATCGGTGGTCTGGGCGGCATGTTCCTGGCGCTCAAGCAGGCCTCGGTCGTGCCGAGCGACTACTCCACGCTGATGACGTTCTACGCCTTCGCCGCTCTGCTCCTCGGCGGCGCGGGCCGAGTGATGGGCCCGGTCATCGGCTCGGTCCTGTTCTGGTTCCTGATCGCGGGGCTAGGCTCGTTCTTCAGCCAGTCGGCAGGTAAGGGCGGATGGATCCCGACGGTGATCATGACCGACACCCAGGCCAGTGTGATCCGCTACATCATGCTGGGGCTGGCCATCATGCTGCTGATGATCTTCCGTCCCCAGGGGATCATCGGCGACCGTAGGGAGATCGCGATCGATGGACGCTGACATGACTGACCAGACGAGCACCGAGACGAACGCCGTGGAGACCAAGACGGGGCCCGCGGGCCTGGTCGGGGCGAGCACGGAGCCGGGCAGCAAGAAGTCCGACCCGATCATCGTCGCGGACAACATCACGCGTACGTTCGGTGGACTCACCGCCGTCGACGTCGACCACGTCGAGATCCAGCGTGGTGCGATCACCGCGCTGATCGGCCCCAACGGAGCCGGGAAGACGACGTTCTTCAACCTGCTGACCGGCTTCGACCAGCCCAACAGCGGTTCGTGGAGCCTGGAGGGCAGGTCGCTCAAGGGCGTCGCCCCCTACAAGGTCGCCCGACTCGGGATGGTGCGCACCTTCCAGCTCACCAAGGTGCTGGCCAAGCTCACCGTGATCGAGAACATGCGCCTGGGCGCCACGGGACAGAAGGGGGAGCGGTTCTGGGCCGCCCCGTTCAAGTTCCTGTGGGGCAAGCAGGAGGACGAGGTCACCACGAAGGCCGACGACCTGCTGGCCCGGTTCCTGCTCGACAAGAAGCGCGAGGACTTCGCCGGGTCGCTCTCCGGCGGCCAGCGCAAGCTGCTCGAGATGGCCCGCGCGCTCATGGTCGACCCGGAGGTCGTCATGCTCGACGAGCCGATGGCTGGGGTGAACCCCGCCCTGAAGCAGTCGCTGCTCGGTCACGTGAAGTCGCTGCGCGACGAGGGCCGCACGGTCCTCTTCGTCGAGCACGACATGGACATGGTCCGCGACATCTCCGACTGGGTCATCGTGATGGCCCAGGGGCAGATCGTCGCTGAGGGCACTCCTGAGTCGGTCATGGCCGACCAGCGTGTCATCGACGCCTATCTCGGGGCCCACCACGACACCGACCTGAGCGAGCTCGACGAAGAGGTCCTCGAGGCCGAGGTCGAGGCAGAGCTCGAGGCCGAGACCGTCCAAGAGGAGGACTCGAAGTGACTTCCACCGATGCGGAGCAGTTCCGCGAGAAGCACCTGAGCGAGGCCGAGGGCGCGGTGCTCCGCGCCGACGGGCTCATCGCGGGCTACCTTCCCGGGGTCAACATCCTCAACGACACCGACCTCTACTGCCAGCCCGGCGAGCTGGTCGGCATCATCGGCCCCAACGGCGCCGGCAAGTCGACTCTGCTCAAGGCGCTGTTCGGCCTGGTGAAGATCCACGAGGGCACGGTCAAGCTGAAGGGTGAGGACATCACCGGCAAGCGTGCCGACGAGCTGGTCTCACGAGGTATCGGGTTCGTCCCGCAGAACAACAACGTCTTCCCGAGCCTGACCATCGAGGAGAACCTCGAGATGGGCTGCTACCAGGCCCCGAAGAAGTTCGCGGAGCGGTTCGAGTTCGTCACCGGGATCTTCCCTGCCCTGGGGGAGCGCCGCAAGCAGCGCGCCGGTGGCCTCTCCGGCGGTGAGCGTCAGATGGTCGCGATGGGCCGGGCGCTGATGATGGAGCCGTCGGTCCTGCTGCTCGACGAGCCCTCCGCGGGGCTCTCGCCGGTCATGCAGGACGAGGTCTTCGTGCAGACCCGCAAGATCAACCAGGCGGGTGTCTCGGTCGTGATGGTCGAGCAGAACGCCCGTCGCTGCCTGCAGATCTGCGACCGTGGCTACGTGCTCGACCAGGGCCGCAACGCCTACACCGGGGCCGGGCGCGAGCTCGCCGACGACCCGAAGGTGATCGAGCTCTACCTCGGCACCCTGGGTGCCAAGGAGGACTGAGGTACGTCCCGAAACGGCCAGGGC
>NZ_JBHVGB010000238.1:0-7338 GCF_042801335.1 Nocardioides sp. NPDC057577
GCTGATGAGGGCGTACGCCGGCCCTGCCGTGTCTGAGATGACTTCGTAACAACCGGGTGATCCGCGTACCCTGAGGCTCGTGAACGACGCCTTCCCCTCCCTCGAGCAGCTGCACGCCATCGGAGCCCTTCAGCAGCCGACCTATTCAGACCCGGTCGCCCTGGCCGCGGCGGTCGAGAAGCTGAGGAACCAGCCGCCGCTCGTCTTTGCGGGGGAGTGCGACCAGCTCAAGAGCTCGATCGCCGCGGCCGGCCGTGGTGAGGCGTTCATCCTGCAGGGCGGCGACTGCGCCGAGGTCTTCGCCGAGGCGACCGCCGACAACACCCGCAACAAGCTGCGCGTGCTGCTGCAGATGGCCGTCGTCCTGACGTACGCCGCCTCCGTCCCGGTCGTGAAGATCGGCCGCCTCGCGGGGCAGTACGCCAAGCCGCGCTCCTCCGACATGGAGACCCGCGACGGGGTGACCCTGCCGGCCTACCGTGGCGACGCCGTCAACGGCTTCGAGTTCACCGCCGAGTCCCGCATCCCCGACCCGCAGCGGCTGCTGGACGTCTACCACGCCTCCTCCTCGACCCTGAACCTCGTGCGCGCGTTCACCACCGGTGGCTACGCCGACCTGCGTCAGGTGCACACCTGGAACTCCGAGTTCGTGCGCAACTCGCCCGTCGGCGCGAAGTACGAGGCGATGGGCTCCGAGATCGAGCGCGCGATCGCGTTCATGGAGGCCATCGGCGCCGACCCGGAGGAGTTCCACCGGGTCGACTTCTACTCCTCCCACGAGGCGCTGCTGCTCGAGTACGAGCACGCCATGACCCGCATCGACTCCCGCACCGAGACGCCCTACAACGTCTCGGGCCACTTCGTCTGGATCGGTGAGCGCACCCGTCAGCTCGACGGTGCCCACGTGGAGTACTTCCGCCACCTCAACAACCCGATCGGCTGCAAGCTCGGCCCCACCGCGACCCCCGACGACGCGCTCGCGCTGGCCGCCAAGCTCAACCCGAAGAACGAGGAGGGCCGGCTCACCTTCATCACCCGCTTCGGCGCGGGGAAGGTGCGCGACGGGCTGCCCGGGCTGGTCGAGAAGATCACCGCCGAGGGCGTCAACGTCACCTGGATCTCCGACCCGATGCACGGCAACACCTTCTCCACCTCCAACGGCTACAAGACCCGCCGCTTCGAGGACGTCCTCGACGAGGTCCAGGGCTTCTTCGACGTCCACCACGCCCTCGGCACCGTCCCCGGCGGCATCCTCGTCGAGAACACCGGCGATGACGTCACCGAGATCATCGGCGGCGGCGAGGAGCTCGACGAGGCCGGCCTCGTGCACCGCTACGAGAGCGTCGTCGACCCGCGCCTCAACCGCGTCCAGTCGCTGGAGATGGCGTTCCAGGTCGCGGAGATGCTCCGCAACAAGTAGTCCCGCACGCCGAACCGGCGCGCCCTGCGAGGCAGGACGCGCCGGCTGCAGGGATCGGTCAGCGGACCCTGACCGTGAACGTGGCCGTGCGGCCGTCCGAGGTTGTCACCGTGCCGTGATAGGTGCCCGGGCGCGCATAGCGGTGCGACGCGCTGATCCGGTAGACGCCCGCGGCGTGGAGCCCGTCGCGCGGGGTGGTCGTGGTGAAGGTCGCGGGTACGCCGGCGGTGCCGTCACCGAAGCGGACCGTCGCGCCGAGCGCGCCCGTGAGCGCGGAGCCGCCCAGGCCGTCGGCGTCGTCGGCCGCGTCGACGGCGACCGTGGATCCGTCCGTCTTCGTGCCCGGTGCGGCGAGCAGACCTGCCGCGATGGTGGCCGAGGAGCCGTGGCGTACGACCGCATCGGTGCCGGTCACGGCGGTGGACCAGGCGGCGTGGCGGCCGTCGTAGAAGTTGGTGCCGGCGGTGTTGAGCCGGGTGCCGACGTCGGCGACCCGGCGGGCGAAGTCGGCCCCGTCGCGCAGCGACTCCTGGGTCCAGCCGACCTCCCCGTGCGCGAGGGCGCGCGGGAACATCATGAACTCCGCGTTGCTCACGCCACGGACGGTCTCCGACCACAGCGGCGCCTCGGTGCCCAGGATGTCGTCGTCACCGACCCCGGGGATGACGTTCTCGGGGCTCCAGGCGTAGTAGTCCGGGAAGTCGCACGAGCCCGAGCACGCCCAGGACAGCCCGATCGGCGTCTTGGGGTTGTACTTCATGTCGAGATAGGACTTGTTGCCCGGTGAGACCAGCAGCTTGGCGCCGTCCTCGGTGATGGCGCGCTTGGCGAAGTCGGTCGAGCCGGCCCAGTACTGCACCCCGTCGCCAGGCGTGAGGGTCGTCTCCGAGTACTCGTTCCAGCCCAGCGTCCGCTTCCCGAGGTCGTGCACGATGTCCACGGCTCGCTTCTCGAAGTCGACATAGCCCTGGTGCCCGTAGCGTGCGGTCATCGCGTGCGACTCGTCGCCACCGATGTGCAGGTAGTCGCCGGGGGTCATCTCGGCGAGCTGCGCGAAGACGTGCTGGACGAAGGTGTAGCTGACCTCGGCGTACGGGTCGAGGTAGGAGTAGCCGACGTCGATCGTGCTGTTGACCGGCGCCACCGGCTCCGCGGCGGTGCCGGTGTGGCTCGAGCCCGCGGTGTTGAGCTGCGGGATCGCGTGCAGCGCCGCGTTGGTGTGGCCCGGGATGTCGACCTCGGGGACCATCTCGATCTCGCGCTCGGCGGCATAGGCGACCAGGTCGCGGTACTGGGCCTGGGTGTAGTAGCCGGTGTGGCCGTCCAGGGCCTGGTAGGGGTTGGAGGTGACCGCCGTGCCGCCCGACTCCCGCGTCAGCGCCGTGTAGTCGATGTCATCGCCGGCCGCGCGTCCCTCGTTGGTGATCTGGATGCGCCAGCCCTGGTCATCGGCCAGGTGGATGTGCAGGACCGACAGCTTGGCGGAGGCGGCGGCGTCGATGATCTGCTTGACCTCGTCGACGGTCTGGAACGACCGGGCGACGTCGAGCATGATCCCGCGGTAGCCGAACCGCGGCGCGTCGAGGACCTTCACCGCCGGTACGCTCCACGTCTGGTGCACGCGTACGGGCGAACCGGCGAAGGCCGGGAGCAGCTGGCGGAGCGTCTGGGTGCCGTTGAAGAGCCCGTGCCGGGTCGCCCCGATGATCCGCAGACCTGAGCGGCCGGAGGAGAGCGCGTACGCCTCGGGGTTGCCCGCCACCTGGCCGTAGTCGGCGCCGGGGTCGATGACCAGCTGCAGATCGGTGGGCTTCGGGCGCGTGGAGACGACCGGCAGGGCGTAGCCGGTCGACGTACGGAGTGTGGTGGCGAGCAGGCGCCCGACCGCGGCTGCCTCACCGCGGGCGACGATGCGCGCGCCAGGGGTGAGGACGAAGTCGGGGCCGGACTGCTCGGTGACCTGCACCGGGAGCGGGACCAGGCCCGGGACAGGGGTGTCGGGAGCGGAGGCGGAGGTGGGGACGGATGCGGTGGCAGCCGGGGCAGCCATGGTGACGAGGCAGCCGGCGAGGCTCAGAGCGGCAGCTGCGGCGAGTATCGAGCGAGACATTCAACATTCCTCTCTGCCGCGGCGACGCGGCGAGTATCAAGAAGTTGTGCTGCTCTCGGCGAGCGTAGTGACGCGCCGGCCGGCCCGACAGGGTATTTCGTAAATTCGCTCAACAAATTAATTCTCGCCCGGCGCTCAGCCCCTTGCCCACGCGAGCTGCATGATCTCGTCGCCGTCGTGGAGGATGCTGCGGTTGCTGGTGTCGGTGAAGCCGGTGCGCTCGTAGAGGCGCTGGGCGCGCCGGTTGTCGGTGCGGGTCCAGACGCTGAGGCCCTCCCAGCCGCGTGACTGGAGGTCGCGGATCATCTCGGTGCCGACGTGGGAGCCCCAGACGGCGGGGTCGACGAAGACCATCGAGATGTGGCCGTAGCCCGGCAGGGGTACGCCGTCGACGAGGTAGGTCTCGGCCACCAGCATCCCTGCCGGACGGGCGCCGTAGTGGGCGAGCAGCGCCAGCTCGGCGGCGTCCAACTTGTCGCGGACCCGGCGGATCCGGGCCTCGGTGGCGGTGCGTCGGCGGGCGGCGTTGGCTGCCTGCCAGACGTCGAGCGCAAGAGCGCGCTGCTCGTCGCTGCGGATCTCGGCGACGATGATTCTCGGCATCTAGGCTGCTACAGCGTCATCAGCCAGATGCCGAGCACGAGCATCACGATCATGAAGATCGCGCCCACCCACAGCAGCACGATCCAGGTCGAGGGGTTGTCCTCGGCCTCGGTGGCCATCAGCGAGGAGACGTACTCCTGCTGCGCGCCGTAGTCGCCGAAGTCCTGCTCGAGCGGCTCCTGCTCGCCGACGTAGCCGTAGCCGGTCTGCCAGTCGCCGGCGTTCTCGGTGGCGTAGGCGTCCTCCGCATAGCCGGTCGCGTAGGCGGGCTCGGTCTCGTGGATCTGGTCGTCCACGGTCTCCCGCTCCTGGGGCGGCGCCCAGTGGCGGGCCTGCCCGTTGTGCGACTCCTGGACGAGCATCCCGGAGGGCTGGACGAAGGGCTGGTACGCCGCCTCGACCGTGGCCTCGGAGACCGGCTCGGGCTCGGGGACGGGCTCAGGAAGGGGACCCGGCTCCGGGGTCGGGTCGGGTGTCGGCTCCGGGTCGGGGACCGGCTCGGGCTCCGGGACCGGGGTCGGCTCCGGGATGGGCGCGGGGTCCGGGATGGGCGAGGGCTCGGGGATCACGGCCTGCTCCGCGGCGGCCGGCTCGTGCGCCGGCGGCGGAGTGGTCGGCGGCAGGGCGGTCGGCGGCGGGGCGGTCGGCGGCGCGTACGCCGGGCGGACCACGGTGGTCCCGTCGGGCTCGTCGTCGGTGTCGAGCTTCTCCTCGACGGAGGGCGCCTGGCGCCTCGAGGTGCGCTCGGTGGGCTCGTCGTTCGGAGCCGTGGAGGCCGCCGACGATGCCGGGCCCGGCCTGTCGTCGTCGCCGTAGGCGCTGATCCGAGGCAGGCTCAGTGAGGTCTGCTCCGCGTCCGGCACGTCCTCGACGGCCTCCGGGGCGGTCGACTCGACGCGCTTGCGGATCACGGTGGACTCGTTGGGCTCGTCGTCAGCTTCAGCAGCGGACACGGGTGGCGTCCTTTCCTCTACATCGGTGGAGTCAGCCTCGGCTGTTGGGTCGGGCTCCTTGGCAACCTCGAGACCACACATCGGGCACGCCGGCTCATCGGACAGTCGGTGTCCACATTGTGCGCAGCTGCTCATGCCACCCCCATGGCGTCGAAGATCACTCCCGTGCGTTCCCAAGCCTAGGTCACCGGCCTTGACCTTGGGCCGATGCCCGCAGATCGCGGAGCAGCGGGATATCGGGGTTGTCCGCGTCGCGAGAGCCGGGAGTCTCCAGGATGAAGGGGACTCCGTCGGTCGCCGGATGCGCGAAGAGCTCCTCGAAAGCCGTCGTGCCGATGTGGCCGCGGCCGATCTGCTCGTGGCGGTCGAGGTGCTTGCCGCGTACGTCCTTGGAGTCGTTGGCGTGGATCAGTCGGAGCCGGCCGGGGCCGCCGATCTCGACGATCCGGTCGACGCACGCGGTGGCGCCACCGGGCTCGTCCAGCGGGGCTCCGGCGGCGAAGACATGGCAGGTGTCCAGGCAGATCCCGGCCTTGGGATGGAAGTCGACGGCCTCCAGGTAGGCCGGCAGGTCCTCGACGCCCGCACACAGCGAGCGCCCCTGCCCGGCGGTCGGCTCCAGCAGCAGCCAGGGCGCGTCCTCGGCGGAGATCTCATCGAGCACAGGAAGCAGCGCCTCGCGCACCTGCTTCATCGCGACGGCGTACTTCTCGCTCGCATCGCCGTCGGGCGAGACGAACGAGCCGGTGTGGATGACGACCCCCTCGGCGCCGATGTCGGAAGCGCGGCGGAGGTTGTGCGCGACCAGGGCAGCCGACTTCTCGTACGTCGCCGGGGTCGGCGAGCCGAGGTTGACCAGGTAGGGAGCGTGGACGAAGGCACGCATGCCGCGTCGCTCGAGCTCGGCCCGGAACGCCTTGTCCTCGGCCGGCTTCCCGGCCGAGAGCGCCCAGCCGCGTGGGTTGCCGACGAAGATCTGCAGGGTCTCGCCGCCGACCGCGTCGGTGTTGGCGAGGGCACCGGCAACGAGACCTTTGCCGACCTGTACGTGGGTGCCGATCGGGTTTCTCAGTGTCAAGGTCAGTTCAGCCAGATCGTGATCTCGGAACCGTAGGGAGCCTCGCCGCTCGCCGGTTCCTGACGGGTCACGTAGCCGAGGCCGAGGTTGATGCCGGCCTCCGGCTCCTCCTTGACCTTGAACCCGGCGGCCTCGAGGGTCTGCCTGGCGGTGGCCTTGTCAGCTCCGACGACGTTGGGAACCGCAACGGCTGCGGGGCCCTTGGCGACCACGAGGGTCACGGTCTCGCCGCGGGGGAGGGTGCCGGAGTTGGGGCTCTGGCTGAGCACCGTGCCCGGCTGGATCTCCTGGCTCTCCTCCTCCTCGATCTCGACCTTCAGACCGTCGGCCTCCAGCGACTTCTTGGCGCGCTCGGCGCTGCGGCCGGTCCAGTCGACGATGGCGACCGGGGCCGGGCCCTTGCTGATCACGAGCACGATCGCCTTGCCGGGCCGCACCAGGGTGCCGGGGCGCGGCTGGGAGTTGATGACGTGGCCCTCGGGGACGTTGTCGTTGAACTTCTCGATCGGGTCGCCGACGCCGAGGCCCAGGTCGCGGATCTCGTCCTGGGCGTCGTCGGCGAGCATGCCCTTGACCTTGGGCACGGAGTATTCCTCCACGCCCCTGCTCACGCTGATCTCGACCGTCGATCCGGGCAGCGCCTTGTCGTCGCGGCCGGGGTCGGAGTCGATCACCACGCCCTTCTCGACGGTGTCGGAGAACTCGGTGTTGGCCGAGACCTCGAAGCCGGCGTCCTGCAGCTGCGTGGTCGCCGCGGCCTTGCTCAGGCCCGCCACCGAGGGCACTCTCTCGTAGCGGCCGTCGATGAACCACCACAGCCCGCCCGCCACCAGCGCGACGGCCACGACGGCGGCGCCGATCGCGATCGGTCCCCTCCACGTCGCCGGCATGCTCCAGCGCTGCTTCGGCTGCGCGGGGGTGGGCGCGATGCGTACGTTCTCCTCGGGCTCGCTCAGCGAGAGCCGAGCGCCCGCGGGGAGCCCGACGCCCGGAGGCGGTCCCTGCGGACCCGGGGGACGATTCGGCGGAGGTCCGGGCGGTCCGGCCGGCCCTGAGGGTCCCGACGGGCCGAGGCCCAGCGCGGGCAGAACCGCGGTCGTCTCGGAGCCGGACTCGTTCTGGGACCGTGCCGGGGAGTCGGTGCCGGCGGCGCCCTTGTCGGGCGCGCCGGCCC